>CAVKXR010000044.1:0-14230 GCA_963660275.1 Oscillospiraceae bacterium | reverse complement strand
ATTTTGGGTATTCCGCTGCAAGTCCGATGGACAGCTCATTAAGTATGCTGCCGATGACGTGAAGTCCGCAATCAAGGCCGGTTCTGCCCCCAAGTGCAAGGACGGAACCGAGATGGACAAGGAAACTTACACCTACCAGATTGAAACGATTGAACTCGACATGATCGAGAAAACATCGGAAGAGGATCCGGGCCGTTTGATCTGGGGCGTCTATACGTCTCAGGAAGAAAACCAGCCGGACAGTATTCTGGTCGATGGCAACAACGCGTTTCTCGCTCTCACCGGTGAAGGCGATGGTGGAACCACTCCGCCGCCTGCCCTCAAGAAACCGGGTGCTGGCGTTGGCGTGGCTACGCTCACACCGAATTCCGCTCGTAAGCTCAAACCGGAAGATGCGGCCAAGCTGATTATCTACCCGCTTTCCGCCTATGACGAAATCGCGAAACAGCTGATTCAGATTCATACGGCGTTTATCGACCTGGAAGATGTGGATAACATCATCATCGTGGCGAACGACGACGTACAATTCGATAAGATTATCGCCTTGATGGACCGCGCAAAGTCTGCGGGATTTGTCAAGGTCAATCTTGCCAAGCTGGGAGGTTAGGAATATGGCTAGAAAAATGCGCAAGTACGGAGAGGACGTCCCGTTCTCTTTGACTTCGATGATGGACATGATGACCATCATTCTGGTGTTCCTTATCAAGAACCTCGATGCGGAAGGCCAGCTGATTACCCAGGCGGAAAACCTGATTCTGCCAATCTCCACGTCGAAAGTGCAACCGAAAGAAGTTTCGCTTTCCGTCGTGGTCGATGCCGGGTATGTCGTGGTGGATAATGCGAAAATCATTCCGACGCAGGAAGTGATGAGCCAGAGCGATCTTTTGATTGCGAAGGTGGATTCCGTGCTGAAGGAACGTCGCGAGACAGAACGCGAACACGCCTTGAAAGCCGGGCTTCCGGCGGACGAAGCGGGTAACATCATTATCCAGATCGACAAGAACATCCCTTATGACGTTATGTACAAAGTAATGGCGACTTGTGGCTTCTCGGGCTACACGAACATTGCTTTTGCCGTGACGATGAAAAACGGCGGGGAGGAATAAATGGCTACGAAAAAGAAGCAGGATCCTTTTGTAGAATCCTTGATGCCGGAATCCGACAAGCGTTTTGCCGGAGTTGCGGTAATCTCTATCCTGGTCGCAGTCTGTTTTTCTCTTTGGGCGTCCATGTACGAAGCCGTGGTTGACGAAGTCATCTTCGAAGAAACCGCTGCGGAAGAACTGACGACAACGATGAAAATCGAAGACAAGAAGGAAGAGAAAAAGGAAGAGAAGAAAAAGGAAGAGCCGAAAAAGCCTCGCAAGAAAGCCGGTGGCGGCGGAAAGCCTCGTGGAAAGGGACAGCCTAATGCGCCCCAGACCCGTGGCGTTCTCAAGCTTTTGACCGCTCAGACGACAAAGTCCAACTACGCTGCTTATGACCTGATGAAGGACCAGAAGTTCTCCAAGGACATCAACAAGGTGTTGAAGGACGTTGCCGGTCTTCAGACGACGGGTAAGACCGTTCTCGGTGGACGTCGCGGCAAGACGGACGGCGGCTTCAATGAAGGTTACGGTGAAGGCGGTTCCGGCGGTATCGGTGACGGTCTCAGCGGGCTTCTCGGCGGTGGCGGTGGCGGAATTGCGACCCGCGCCAAGGGAACGATCAAGACACCGTCTGCCCGTGACATCGATATGGGTGCCGGTGGAGGCTCTCGTAGCGCTGCGGACATCATGAAAGTTGTTCGTCAGCGTACGCCGGGTCTGCGCCACATCTATAACAAGTTCCTGAAGAAGCAGCCTGGGTTTGCGGGCAAGGTGACACTCCGCTTTACCATTGCTCCGGGTGGCGATATCATCAGCATTTCGATTGCGTCTTCGACCACCGGTTTCGGCGAGTTCGACAATGCGGTGAAGAATGCGGTGAAGCGCTGGACCTTTAGCAAGGTCAAGTCGGGCAATACGACGGTTACCATTCCGTTCACCTTCTCCGAATAGTTCCTGATTTACAGAGTAAAGAGCCGAAAACAGATGTTTCCGGCTCTTTTTATTTTTTTCCTTGCGAAAAGGGAAAGGATGAATTAGTTTTAGCATAAAATAGGAGTTGATTGATGAAAAAGAGAACAGCTGCTGCGTTAGGACTGACTTTTGGTCTTCTAGGCGTCGGATCGGCTTTTGCCACCTTTGCCCGTGTGGAATCGATGGGCAAGAATACGACGTATATCATGGATGACGTGAGCATTTTTGATAATCCTGCCAACATCAACCTTTATCCGAATTACTTGATCGGCGGTTTTGGCACTTATCTGGACGACGTAGAAGTCGGAAAGAACAGAGACCCGCAGCACCCGACATTTGGTGGAATCTTTTCATTAAGTCTGGGAAGTGAAGAGTCGCCGGATCCCCGCATTTCCATTGGAGGCCTCTTTGGCCGTGAAGATTCCGAGCTCTTCCGGTTTCTGCCGACATATTATATCGACGACAAGGACCAGGTTCATTCCCTCCCGAAAACCGTGACAAATTTTGACGGTTTCTTGGGTGGGACCCTTCCTAACGGGAACGCCTTGGGACTTCATGTCTATATCGCCCACCAGGACGGCGGTTACGAGACAGAGAGCGGTTCCTATCAAGTCGATGCGAATTCCTACGCTTCGGTGATTCGCGCCGATGCCGGTATCAACTTGCAGCTTTCGAATACCATCGATTACGAACTTTCGGCAGGCCTTGCCCGTGTGCAATACGGGCCGGAGCACAAGAATTTCTTTGATGACGGGGACTTTTCGTATCTCGTTTCCTCGCGTGCGTTTTTTACGCTAGATGCGATTGACGGCGAACTGGTCCCTGCGATGAAGGCGCATTTTATCAAGGCTCCGGGAATCAAGGATACGCGTGCTCAGGTCGGCCTAGGCATCAATGTCGGGCTTGACAGAGGATTCTTCTGGCTGGGCGGAGACTTTGTCTGGAACCGTGAAAAGGCGCGTGACTGGACTTTCGACTATAAGACCGGAGAATCTACGTACGATTCGCAGAGCGACGATTCCTATTGGGATGAACGGAAAGACATCGGCGGTGTCGTCAGTTTCGGTATCGAACGCAACATTTGGTGGGACTGGTTTGTCATCCGCGTCGGCGGACAGAAAGCGATTCTCTATACGGAATGCGACCAGAATTCGCACAATGCGGGAAAGAGCGGCATCTGTTCGGATAACGGAACGTTCTTCTCGACAAATCCGGTGGGAAACGGTACGATTGACGACCATATCGGATGGGGCTTCGGCATCAACATCGAGGAAAAGCTGAAAATCGACGTGACCATCGCGGAAGATTTACTGTTCCGGAATCTGTTCCAGGGAGAGGGCCGCTGGTTCTCTCGGGTCGATGCGACTTATTCGTTCTAGAAATCTCTCTTGGCGCTGTTCATTCGAAACGGCGCTTTTTTATATTTAAAACATGGTGCGCTTGATAGTCGTCTTATTGTCTTGCCTTTTTTTCTTCGGGTGCTCGGAACCTCGGGGAAATATCGAAGAAAAACTGTCGTCCTATTTGCAGGACGATTTAAAATTTATGGTTGCCCAGACTCTCAAGGCGAGCGGGGATCGAAGCGCTCTTCTGGATTCGCCCTATTACAAGATTCGAGATTTGCGGTTCTTCGACAAGGAGCATTCCAAGATGTATTCCGCCTATGCGGACGTGGAATTTTTCATCTATCGGGATATCAAGATGTATGAGGAGCGAAAATATCGCTATGACAATACATACCTGCACTGGGACCGTTATTTGAAAAAGTGGCATTTTGGCGAAGACACGGATAGAAGGTAAAGTCCGCATCCGTTTTTATGCTATATTTTTAACAAAATCAAGAAAGGAATTTCATTTTGTTCGGACTATTCTCTTGCGATATAGGTGTTGATCTTGGAACGGCAAATACCCTGGTCCATGTTGCTGGGCAAGGGATTGTCATCAACGAACCGACGGTCGTTGCAATGGATCGCAAAAATGACCGGGTCATTGCGATTGGCAACGAAGCGAAAAAGATGCTGGGGCGCACACCGGGGGCAAATGCTGCGATTCGCCCGATGAAGGATGGCGTCATCGCCGACTTCCAGCTTGTGGAAATCCTGCTTTCGACTTTTATCAAGCGGGTGCAGAAATATCCGCTGTTCCTGGTGAAGCCGCGAATCGTTATCGGAGTCCCGTCGGGGATTACCGAAGTGGAAAAGCGCGCGGTGACGGATGCGGCGCGGATGGCCGGCGCAAAGGAAGTGCATTTGGTGCATGAACCGATGGCTGCGGCTATCGGCATGGGCATTCCGGTCGATGGCCCGGTGGGCAATATGATTGTCGATATCGGCGGTGGAACGTCGGACATTGCGGTTATCGCACTGAACGGTATTCCCTGCAACGCGTCCGTTCGAGTCGGCGGCGACGAGATGGATGAAGCGATTGTGAACTATCTGCGCAAGACTTACAACCTGGTTGTCGATGAAAGCTCCGCGGAACGCATCAAGATGCAAATCGGTTCCGCCTTCCCGCTAGAAGAGGAACTGACGATGGAAGTCAAGGGCAGCGATATCATGGCCGGGCTTCCGCGTACGATGACGATTACGAGTCAGGAAATTCGCGAAGCGCTGAATGAGCCGGTGACGGCGATTGTCGATGCGGTAAAGCAGGCTTTGGCCCTGACTCCCGCGGCTCTCGGTGCGGACATCCTCGATCGGGGAATCATCATGTCGGGCGGAGGTTCCAAGCTTCGAGGTCTAGACGCCCGCATTCGCAAGGAAACAGGTCTTTCTGTCAATGTGATTGACGACCCGCTTCTCTGTGTATGCAAGGGCACCGCCCGCATCCTCGAAGATCTTGACAAGTATCGTCCTGTGCTCATCGCTTCCACGGTGTAAGGCTTTTGCTGGAAGATGAAGCTTTTCCGCTTTTTGGGTAGCCTTCTTTCCAAGGGGCACGGGCTTGTCCTCTTTCTTCTGCTCTTGGGATTTGGTTTCGGCATTCGCCATCTGGAAAAGGATGAAAAGGAATCGTTTGTCGCGGGAGCGCTCTCTTCGGTATATTATCCGGCACAGGTGGTTGTTTCCTCGGTAAACCTCATCCATTCCATTTCCTATGAAAATGACAGCCTGAAACGGGAAAACGCCTTGCTGAAGATGGAGCGGGACAATTTGCGGGAAGGCTTTGAAGAGACGAAGCGTTTGCGGGAACTGGTCCATTTCGACAATGTGTGGAAGTATTCCATTGTGACGGCGCGCGTGATCGGACGAAATCCCGGAAGGTTTTTAACGACTTTTGTGGTAAACCGGGGGACGGATCACGGCATCGATTTGAATATGCCGGTCTTTACGACGCGTGGGCTGGTCGGACGGATTTCCGCAGTGTCGAAAACCCATTCGAAAGTGCAGCTCTTGCCGGACCCTGCCCTGCATGTTTCCGTGATGGTCCAGAGGACGCGCGTTGTCGGCTTTTTAAATGGAGGTTCCATCAACTATTTGCAGGCGATGGTGCCTTCCTATACCGGAGTGCGCGAAGGCGATACGCTGGTGACGTCTGGATTGGGCGGAATCTATCCGAAAGGGATTGGCGTCGGCGTTGTGCGTTCCCTTCGCAAGGGCGATGTCGAAGTGGTGACCGATCTGGAGCTGGATCCGTTCCAGAAATTTATGAGGCTTGAAGAAGTTTTCATTATGCAGAAGGAACCGGATTGGATAACGCAGGAGATGTTGGGTAATGTTGAAGTTCATTAAACATCTTCTGATTTTTGTCCTCGCCCTGGTCTTGCAGACGACACTTGCATCGTGGATTTCCTTTTGCGGAGTGGAACCTGATTTTGTCCTGATTTTCGTGGTGGTCATGGCGATTTCCCACGGTCCCGTGTCGGGAATGCTTTGGGGATTTTTTGCCGGCTTTTCCGAGGATGTCTATTCTCCGGTGGAATGGCTGGGGGCGCAGACGATTGCGTTTACCTGTGTCGGTTTTGGCGTGGGACAGCTGGAAGAAAGGTTTCTTCGGTTGAACCTGTTTTCCAAAGTCGCCCTGCTCGGGCTTGCGTTTATCTTGAACGATCTTGTCTATTATGCGCTTGTCGATATTTCCCAGGCGAGCATCGGTACGTTCTTTGTGACGACTACTCTTCCGGAATGCGTCTATACGATGCTTTTTGGATTTCTGCTTTTTTATCTGTTGAATCGTTTCGATAGCAAGCCGCGGCATGTCCCTTAAGCAATCCCAGAACGACCTGTCGAATCGCAATGTCAAGTCGCTCGTCTTTATGGCGACTGTCGGGCTGATTTTCTTTTGCCTTTCGGTTCGGCTTTTCTATTTGCAATCGGTTCGGTACGAGCAAAACTTGCAGAGTTCGGATGAAAATCGCTTGCGCCGCGTTGTTTTGAAGGCGGAACGCGGATTGATTTACGACCGGAACGGAGAGCTTCTGGTGGGGAACAGGCCGTCTTACCAGATTGTCATTTTGCCTGCGGAAATCCGAAAGATGTCGCCTGACGCAAAGGATTCCCTGTTCAAGCGCTTGATTCACCTGAAGGATTTTCAGGGCGAGGCCATTTTTGATTCGGCTGTGGTCGATACGATGTTTCAGCGGAGCGGTTGGCGGTCGCACGGGACGCTCCGGATTCTGGAAGACGCTTCGGTAGAACAGGTCTCGATTGTCGAGGAACGTTCGGCGGAGTTTCCCGGTGTGGCGACCGTTGTGGAATCAAGACGCTCCTATCCTTATGGGACGCTGGCTGCGCATTTGCTGGGATATACCGGTGAAATTTCGGACGAACAGCTGGAAAAGCCCGAGTTTTCCAAATATTCTCCGGGAGACCGCATCGGACAGAAAGGTCTCGAAAAACAGTATGACGAAGAGTTCCGCGGGGAAGACGGTTTAAAATTTGTCGAAGTCGATGCCTATGGGCGTGAAGTCGGACATATCGAGGGAATGCACAATGTTTCTGCGGTTTCTGGCTATGGGATGATTACGACCATCGATTTGGATATCCAGAAGGCTGCCGAGGAGGCCTTGCCCGATTCAGTTCGCGGGGCTGTTGTCGCTATCGATCCGCGGAACGGGGAAATTCTTGCGATGGTTTCTTCGCCGCGTCTCGACCCGAATATCTTTTCGCTCAAGCGCCGGGAACGCAACAAGGGCTGGGCGAAGGTCGCGCTGGATTCGACCCGTCCACTGATGAACCGGGCGATTTCTGGCGTGTATCCGCCGGCTTCTCCTTTTAAGCTTGTGACGGCTGGCGCTGGGCTTGAGCATGGACTTGTCCGGGGCTACACGCATTTTCCGAAATCTTGTACGGGAGGATTTACGTTCGGTGCGCGCTACCAGAAATGCTGGGGTGTGCATGGAAATCTGGACCTGGTGAATGCTCTGCGCCTTTCGTGTGACGTGTATTTTTACCAGCTCGGGCTGATGCTCGGCATGGAACGCATCAACGAATTTGGGGAACGCTTTGGCTTGGGGCATCAACTGGGAATCGATATTCCCGGAGAAAAGGGCGGTTGGCTTCCGGATTCCGTATCGTTCAATGCCCGAAACAAGCGGAACGGTTGGCGGTGGGCGCGCGGCCTGATCTTGAATTTGGCGATTGGGCAGGGGCAGCTCGTGACGCCTCTCCAGGAAGCTGTTTTGGCTGGAGCGATTGCGACAGGGAAAGGGGTTTACCGTCCGCATCTGATGAAGGAATTGCGAGATTCCGACGGGAATGTGGTCGGACGTTATATTCCCGAAAAGATTTTTGAAGGCAAAATGAGCGAGGTGACGCACGAGGCGCTTCTTGCGGGAATGGATTCCGTGGTGAACCATCCGGGCGGAACAGGACGCCGGGCTGCGATTCCGGGCATTCGAGTCGGAGGAAAGTCCGGTTCGGCGGAATGGAAAAAGGGTGAAAAGACCCATGCCTGGTTTGTGGCGGTCGCTCCGCTTTACGATCCTGAAATCGCCGTGGCCGTCATCCAGGAAGCGGCTGGTGGCGGCGGAGCCAAGTCTGCGCCGGTTTGCCGAAAGGTCATGGAAGCTTATTTCGCCTCGAAAAAGAATTTGACGGAGGCGGAAAAATGAGAGGCTCCGGACGTTTCCTGAACAGCAAGATGAAAATCGACTGGCTCTTTCTTGCGCTGGTCCTTGTCTTGACTTCGATTGGGATTTTGCTTGTCTATTCGGCGACGGCGAATTCGACGGCTACGTGGTACACGGCCTGCTGGTTCCGACAAATCGTGTATTTTGGCGGTGGTTGCCTGCTCGCTCTGCTGATTGCCTTGATTCGAATCGATTACTGGCAGCGTCTTGCGTTTCCTCTGTATTTTATCGTGGTCTTTTTGCTGGCGTTTATTGCGTTTGGCGGTGGCGATGCGGCGAAAGGTGCCGGTCGTTGGATTAATCTGGGCGTTATCAAGGTCCAGCCGTCGGAGTTTGCAAAAATCGCCTTTTTGCTTGCGATGTCGAAATGGCTCTCGACTCATCGGGTAAACATCTTGCAGGCGAAGACCTTCATCGTTCCCGGCATCATCTTTTTTGTCCCGTTTGTGCTGGTTCTCAAGCAGCCCGATCTGAGCACGGCGCTTGTGTTCACCGCGGTGACGATTGTCGGGCTTTATTGGGCAGGGCTTACCCTGTCGGATCTTTTCTTGCTCTTGAGTCCTGTTGCTTCGGTGATCCTTTCCTATCCGCATATTCCGTATTCTCAGGCGCTTTGGGGACTTCTCCTCTGCGTGGTGTTTCTGGTTCTTCTTTTTCGGAAAATGCCGAAAAAGTTCATCATCGTCATTCTTTCCCTGAATATCGTTTGCGGCTATGCGAGCATGATGGCATGGAATTCGCTCGAAGATCACCAGCGGGACCGTGTGATGACTTTTGTCGATCCGATGCGCGATCCGAAGGGGGCCGGGTATCAGGTCATCCAGTCCGAAGTAGCGATTGGAAGCGGTGGGCTTTTCGGAAAAGGTTTCGGGGAAGGGACGCAGACCAACCTGGCTTTCTTGCCGGAGGAACATACGGACTTTATCTTCAGCGTCCTAGGCGAGCAATTCGGATTTGTCGGCTGCATTGCGCTGCTCGGTCTGTATTTTCTGTTTCTCTGGCGGGCGATTTCTATCTGTCGCCTGCACCTCGATCCGTTTGTGAACCATGTTGTTTCGGGAGCCTGTACGATTTTCCTTTTTCACATGACGGTGAACATTTCGATGACGCTCGGGATGATGCCCGTGACAGGGCTTCCGCTTCCGTTTCTTTCCTACGGCGGTTCGTTCCTCTTGACATGCATGATGCTTGTCGGGCTTCTGGTCAATATGCGTTACCAGGGAAGCCAGCTCGAAAGCAATTACGATTGATTTTTAGGCAAAAATTCCCTTTTGGAAAATTTGGAGCGTTATCCCTTTTGGAACATTAAAAAGGGAGGTTCCGATGTCTTTGTGGAATGGAATTTCGAGTTTTTTCTTCGGAAACGGATGTCTCGCCTGTCACCGAGTTGGAATTCCGCTAGACCCGTGGCTTTGCCCGGACTGCCGGGATGAGTTGCGGCGCCTAGCGAAAAGTCCTCGCCAGCCGAACCCGGATGTCCTTTGCCTGTATGCGATGACGCCTTTGACGAAGTCGCTGGTTTACGGATTGAAATACGGAAATATGCCGGGACTTGCAGGCTATTTGGTGGCAACTGCGCTTCGGGAACCGGAAACATTTGAAATCATCCGGGGATGGGGGAAGAAGCTTGCCTTTGTCCCGGTTCCGCTCCATACGGCGCGAATGCGCGAAAGAGGTTACAACCAGGCGGAAAAACTTGCCTTTTCCTTTGCCGGAAAGACCGACGGTATCGTTGCCCATGCGCTTTTCCGAAAAACGTTTCGCGTTTCGCAGACGAAGCTTTCCCGTTCGGGACGGGCGAACAATGTTGCAGGGGCTTTCGGATGGAAGACGCGCTTTTCTTGGCCCGAGGGCTGTACGCCAATCCTTGTCGATGATGTTTTCACGACAGGGGCGACGACAAGCGCTTGCCTCTATGCTTTGGAAAAGGAAAATTTGGCGGGACGCGCAAAAGTGTGCACGCTTCTTCGCGAGGAAAGCGCAACGGCTAGAATCGACTTTGCTGCGGATTCCTCGATGGAATGGAATGTTTAGCGGAGGAAGAGGGACTCGAACCCCCAAGCCTTACGGCGGCGGTTTTCAAGACCGCTGACTTACCAATTAGCCTATTCCTCCAAAACAAAAACCCTAGAAGTTTCCAGGGTTTTTGGAGTGGCTCCGACAGGAATTGAACCAGTGACACGAGGATTTTCAGTCCTCTGCTCTACCAACTGAGCTACAGAGCCATTTGATAAACCAAATTTAGCCTATCATTTTGAATTTGTCAAGGGAAAAATGTTGTAAAGCAAAATTTAACGCATTTCTGGGTGAGGAAAAAGGCGTTTTCGTATAAATTTAAAGCGGGATTTCGTGTGGTTCGCTTTGGAGATTCAATGAAAACGATTCGATTCGCTGTCTTTGCGGCTGCTCTTGGAATTTTGACCGCCTGTTCGGAAGAACCGTCCCGAGCCGAGGAGGATCCGTCCCTTTCTTCGGAATCCGACTGGACAATCGGAAATTCCTCGTCATCGAATCGGGGAAGTTCGGAAAGCGGTAGCAGTTCGAGCGGCGAAGTGAATTGCGAAGCGTTTTGGCAGGGAAACTCGACGATTCTTATCAACGAAATTTTGCCAGGAAACCTGGATTGGCCCGATGACTTGGGAAAGGATCCCGGTTGGGTGGAGCTTTACAATTCGAGTGCGAAGCCCGTTTCGCTGAAGGGGTACGCTTTGGTCAAGAATACTTCCAATCCGAGAAAGTGGGTCTTTGGCGACGATACGGTTCCGGCAAACGGTTTTCGAATTGTCTTCGCTTCCAAGCGGGACATCGCCACGCCTCTTGCCGGGGAAGATTCCGACTCTTTGCACTTTCGTTCCCATACGAGCTGGAAACTGAAGGATTCGGGAGGAAGCGTTTTTTTGGTCGATGAAAATTGCGGGGTTCTCGATTCGGTTACGTATCCGGCTCTCGATGCGGGCGTGAGTTTTGGAAAAACGTCGGATGGTTGGAGATATTTTGTAAAGCCGACTCCTGAAGCGGACAATGCGGAAAGCCAAGGATTTGAAGATTTTGTCGCGGCTCCCGTGTTTGAAAATACTGGAGGATTTTACAGGGATTCCGTTGTGTTGGCGCCTCCATCGGTGGAAAGCGGAGCGGTTGTCCGCTGCTCGTTCGACGGTTCCGAGCCGAATGATTCGACGGAAGAAATGCGCGAAGTCAAGATTTTGAAATCGAATACGGTTGTGCGCTGTGCCGCGTTCAAGGATGGGCTGATTACAAACAAGGTGGTGACCAATACATTTTTTATCGATGAGACGGTGAAAATGCCTGTCGTCGCGATTAGCGTGGATTCCGCTTTTTTTAGAAAACATTATATACAAACTTCGGCTGGTTCTCCCAGTGAAGCCGATCCGAATAAGACAGGGCTTTTTGCCGATGTCGAGTTTCCTGTCCATGTGGAATACTTTGCGGAAGGAAGCGAAAGCGAGAAAAAGGCCTGGGAAGCGGATGCGGGAATTTCGTTGATGGGAAATTACAGCCGCTTGGAAAGGAAAAAATCCGTATCGATCAAGATGGGGGAAGAATACAATTCCGGCTGGCTCAAGTATCCCCTGTTTGAAACCCGCAAGGAGACGAACAGCAGGTTCAAGGCGTTTAACTTGCGGAACAACGGCAACCGTTTTGTGAGCGACTATATCGAAGATGCGATGGGCGGAGCGATTCTCGAAGGCTGCGGCGTGGATTACCAGAGAAGCAGACAGGTCGTTGTCTTTTACAACGGGAATTATTGGGGAATTCACGATATGCGGGAACGTTTCAACAAGAATTTTGTCGAGACGAATTATGGCTATGATGCGTCTTCGGTGAATTTTATCAAGCACATTAACCGTTCGGTTACGGCGAGTAACGGTACGACGGATGATTATGAAAATCTTCTCGCATTTGCGGCGCAGAGCGATCTTTCCGGTGAAAACAATGCGGCTTACGAAATGATCAAGTCGCAGATGGATGTCGGAAACTTTGCGGACTACATGGCTGCGGAAATTTATTCGCACAATGGCGACTGGCCGAACAACAATGTCCGCGCGTGGAAAAGCCCGGAACAACCGTGGAAATTTATGGTCTATGATTTGGATCACGGCTACGATTGGGAATGGGTCACCCCGGGCTTCAGCCAGAGTACAAATATGTTTGACTGGATTCGCCAGGGAGGATCGACTTCGGGAAAATGCGTTTCCAGTACATCGGGGAAATGCTTTCATACTTTGTACGTAAAACTGATCCAGAATCCCGATTTTTGTCGGCTGTTTATCAACCGTTCCGCGATGATGTTTGAAAACTATTTGAACTCGGCGAATGTGGCGAAAACGGTCGATGCGATGGTCGGAACAATCGATGCGGATGAAATGAAACGGGACTTGGAAAAGTTCAGGCAGACGGAACGCTATTACCAAAACTCATGTGGTGGAAAATTCAGCAAGTCGGGATCCTGTATCAAGTCTTGGGCGGAGAGCCGTGATGCGACTGTTCATACCGAATATGTCGAAGAGTTCGGGCTTGGTGAAGATATTTCGGTGACGATTGCTACGCAGGGAAAAGGCGCGGTGAGTCTAGAAGGAAAAGTGTTGCCAAGAAACTTTACCGGAAAATTTTTTGGCGGCAATGCGATGGAACTTTTTGCCGAGGCTTCTTCCGGGGCTAAATTTATCTCATGGGAGGACGGCTCGGTGGAAAATCCGCGTTTGGTAAGTCCGGTTGGCGGAGAGTCTTATATCGCGATATTTGAATGAGCGTTTTAGGGAGCAGGAAAGTGGCAGGAACCGCGGACGTCTAAGCTTTCGGGAGACGGTAAGCGGAACAAGGAAATCTCTTTTGAGATTATCGGGTCGAGCCCGATAATGACAGCTTGGAGAGATTACCGGGTCTATGCCCGGTGTTCAGAGCTTAGTTGAGAGAACTTAGTGCTTAGAATAGTGGACGTTTAAGTTTCAGGGACAAGCTAAGCGAAACACGGGACGCGGAAATTCGAAACGAACAGATTCTGGTACGCTGTCATTTCCCGGCTCGTTACAATGTCATTCCCGTGCTTGTCCGCCGCGGCGGACGCAGACACGGGAATCCCTGTGATTGAGATTATCGGATCAAGTCCGATAATGACAGGTTAGCGAGCTTGCCGAGCTAAGTCCGACAATGACACGTTCAGCGAGTTGTTTTCTGTCCGCTCAGACGCCTCTCGTCCCTCTCTCCGTGTTCCGCTTCCCGTCAAATGACTGATTCCTGACTCCTGATTCCTCAACTCTCAACTAATAACTATCAACTAAATTCTGATACTCGTGTCTTGTCCTGTTTCAACATCAAGCTCCTAATTTTCTAAATTCAAATCATGCTCTCTCCCGTCCGTAAAATGTTTGACGATATTGCAAAAAGCTATGATTTTCTCAATCATGCGCTCAGCTGTTTTCGGGATATCTGCTGGCGAAAAGCTTGCTGCCGAGAGCTAAAGCGTTTGCGTCCGGGGACGCGGCTTCTCGATCTGTGCGGCGGCACGGGAGACTTTGCTGCAACTTTTGAAAAAATTGTCGGAAAGCCGCAAACAGCGATTCTCGGAGATTTTTCCTTTGGAATGCTTTCACATTCCCGGAACAAGAAAACCTCGGCGATTCCGGTGCAGCTCGATGCGATGCAGATGCCGTTTCGGGATGCGACATTTGATGTCGTCTTGAACGGATTTGGAATGCGTAACTTGCCGGATGCGGAAAATGGTTTGAAGGAATCGTTTCGAGTCCTTGCTCCGGGCGGGTACTTGATGGTATTGGAATTTTTTTCACCGAAAAATTTCTTCAATACTTTCTTTTATAAGAAACTCGCTCCGCTTTTTATCCCGGTTGTCGGGGCGCTTTTTAGCGGCAAGCGTTCGGCGTATGAGTATCTGGTTCGCTCCGTCATCCGTTTTTTGCCCGTAGCCGATTTTGTTAGCCTGGCGGAAAAAGTAGGATTTGAAGTTGTTCATGTGAAGCCTTGCGATTTCGGCATTGCGTATCGGGTTCTTTTTCGAAAAAGAGGTTCTGCATGAGCCGATTTCTTGTGGGCGTTACCGGAGCTTCAGGCGCGGTTTATGCAG
>CAVKXR010000043.1:0-14421 GCA_963660275.1 Oscillospiraceae bacterium | reverse complement strand
TTTTGTGGTAGAAACGACGTAATAAAGAAAGGGTTGAAGAATGGAAAACAACGCTGGTTTTGCAAAGCGTGCGGCAAGTTTTTTTCGTCCCGAAAGCGCGCGGACAAGAAAAGAATGACCGAGCTCTACACTCAGGGAAACTATACAGTGCGACAGCTTGCCTCCCTGTTTGGCTTTTCGGAAAGAACCGTATATCGCTCGTTGCGAAGGTACTCGAACAACAGCTCGGCAAGACCGGTCCAGAAAGATATTATCGCCATGATGGACGCTTCTTATTGGGGCTGGAATTTTGGCGTTGTCGCCATCAAGGATCACGTTTCGGGAGTTGTCCTCTGGCATAAGTTTATTAGCCGAAAGGAACGAATCAGCGATTACGCCGAAGGAGTCCGGGCACTTGAGCGACAAGGCTTCACGATACGCGGCATCGTAGGCGACGGGCTGAAAGGCTTGCGGGACAGGCTGTCCGCCTATCGTTTCCAATACTGCCAGTTCCATCAAGTAATGACCGTAAAACATAAATTGACCAACCATCCAAAGCTGGAGGCGTCGATAGAGTTGCTGGACATTGCGAAGCTTCTATGCCATACGGACAAAGAATCTTTTGTGGGAATTTTGAACGACTGGCGTGCAAGATGGGAGCCCTTTCTTAACGAAAGAACTACCGATGAAAAGGGGAGGTCTTTCTACACCCACAAAAACCTGAGAAGCGCGTATCACAGCCTTAAACGGAACATGCCCTGGCTTTGGACCTTCTACGACAACATTGAGCTGGGCATTCCCAACACAAACAATGAAATGGAAGCCCTGTTCTCGTTGGTCAAGGACAAGTTAAGACTGCACAGGGGGCTGTCAATAGAACGAAGAAAAATGCTGATTGAAGAACTTTTTTCTGCACATAGCCCTTGCCGTTAAAGGCTTGCGAATGATTTCAGGTACCCAAATGTCATATAAACGGAAAGAGGCCTGTTTTCAGGTACCCTTTTGTCATATAAGCCAATATTTTACAAGAATAATTGTACAAGCTTTGCGGCGAAGCCTTTGACGGGAAAGCTCAGGTTACCGCCTTTTTCTTCAATGAAAATTTTCAGGAGTTCGTCGATCCACTGTTTTTCCGAGCGAATCTCCGAAAGGCAGAATCGGACGTCGTCCCCGGTTTTTAAAATTTCGTATTTGATGAAAAATCGGATAGGAACAGGTTCGCCGACGAGTCCGATTTCTACGGAGCAGGTTCGTTCGTTTGTGTTTAAAGAAAGCGAGTGGATGGTTCCGAGCCTTTTGACGACCGGATGCTCCTGCAACGCTTTCTTGATCAGGAACTCTTTCATGACTAGGAATATTTTTATCGCGGAAGAGTCAAGATGTCGATTCCGTCTTTTGTCTTGACCATCGTATGTTCCCACTGCGCGGAGAGGCGACCGTCAACGGTGACTGCGGTCCATCCGTCACCGAGCGTCTTGGTGCCGGGTTTCCCGGCGTTGATCATCGGCTCGATGGTGAAGACGTTTCCGATTTCGATCATCGGTGTGCGTTCGTTGTTTGCGTAGTGGAGAACGTTTGGTTCCTCGTGAAATCCGCGACCGATTCCGTGTCCGCAGTAGTCTTCGACGACGCTGAAACCGTGTTCGTCCGCGATCGGCTGGATGGCGCATCCGATATCGGAAAAGCGGGCCTTGGGCATGGCCGCAGCGCGGATTCCTTCTTCGAGGCAGAGCTTCGTGACATCGACCAGTTCACGAGCTTCCTTGCTGACGTTGCCGACGCAGAACATGGCGGAACAGTCCCCGTGATAGCCGGAGAGAATTGTCGTGATATCGATGTTTACGATGTCGCCATCTTTGAGAACCGTGTCCTTGCTCGGAATGCCGTGGCAGATGACTTCGTTGATGCTGATGCAGGCGTAGCGCGGATAACCGTGGTAGCCTAGGCAAGCGGAAACGCCGCCGTGCTTATTCGTGTAGTCTCCGATGAAATCGTCGATTTCGAGCGTGGAAACCCCGGGCTTGCACATTTCGCCTGCGCGGATGAGCGTTTCGGCGGCAAGGGCTCCGGCCGAGCGGATGAGTTCGATTTCCTTTTTGGTCTTGACTTTGATTTTTGACATTATTTTGCCTTTTCGTGTCCACGTCTTTCTTCTTTCTTTTCGTATTCCTTCCAGTAGAACTGGTCGAGAAGATAGGCGAGAACTTCCTTGTCTTCGGGATTCTTGGTGAGTTCGTCGACTAGCGGCAAGAATCTCCGGAGACGTTCTTTTTTCATTTGTCCGAGGACGCGCTTTTCGCGGTCGAGTTCCGCAGCGGTGCGCTGACGGATACGGTTGGCGAGTTCCTCTTCGGTAATCGCCGGCATCTTGATGAACTGGATGCCGAAATCGACAGCCGTCTTTTGCAGTTCGATTTCTTCGACGGGGGTGATGAGCGAAATGGCGACACCGCTTCGACCTGCGCGGGCGGTGCGTCCGCTGCGGTGGACATAGACTTCATGGTCGTCGGGATGATCGTAGATGATGACATGCGTTACATGGGTCACGTCGATTCCGCGTGCAGCGACGTCCGTACAAATTAAGATGTTCAAGCGTTTTTTGCGGAACGCTTCGAGCGTTTCTTCGCGAAGCTTCTGCGAAATGTCGCCGGAAAGCGCACCGACCCGGAATCCGTAGTTGGAAAGGACCTGTTCAAGGTAGCTGACGTCGCGCTTCATGTTGCAGAAAATCATGCAGCTGTCTGGATTTTCGAGTTCAAGGATTTTGATGGTCAGCTTGTCCTTGTCCATAACGTCGCACATGTAGTAGCGATGTTCCAGATTGTTCGCGATGACCTTGTCGTAGCTCAGGGAGAGAAATCCGGCATTCTTGCGTTGGAATTCCCTGGCGAGACTCTTGACCGTCTGCGGGATGGTCGCACTGAACATGGTGCAGGCGATTTCCCGTGGCAGGTAACGGCGGATGCGCTGCATGTCCGGGTAGAATCCCATGGAGAGCATTTCGTCCGCTTCGTCCATGATGAGGTCCCGGACGGAAAGAAAGTCAACGTTGCCGCGCTGGGCGTGGTCGAGCAAGCGGCCCGGGGTGGCGACGATGATGTGGACGCCTTCGCGAAGTGCGCGAAGCTGCGGCTCGTAATTGACGCCTCCGAAAATGGCTACCGACTTGATGCCAGTCCCCTCTGCGATTTTTTCGATTTCCGATTCGACCTGTTGGGCGAGTTCTCGGGTCGGGACGAGGATCAGCGCCTGGGGAAACTTGTGTTCGCGGACAATCACCTGGATGAGCGGAATGACAAATGCTCCGGTCTTTCCCGAACCTGTCTTGGACTGGACCAGCATATCGCGGGCGGAGAGCATATAGGGAATCGTCTTGCGCTGAACGGGCATCAGGTCTGTCCAACCGTGCCGTTCAAGTGTCGCCTTGAGATCCGCAGGCAAATCGTTAAACGTATAGTCGGGCAGCTTGTTCGCCGGTTCGACGATGTGGATGGGAGTTAAAAAAGGATTGACCGATTTTTCGACGGCTTCTTCAGGGTTCACGTTTTGAATTTTTTCTTCGCTCATAACGCGTTAAAGCTAGAAATTATTGATAGTTTGCGGACGTCTAAGTTTAAGGACTAGGGATTAGCTAAGCGGAACACGGGAATTCAAAATGAACTGTTTTCGTGTGCTCTCGTCATTCCCTTGCATGTCCGCCGCTGCGGACGCCGACAAGGGAATCTCCTTTCAGATAAGAGATTGCCGGGTCAAGCCCGACAATGACAGGTTAGCGAGCTTGCCGGGGCTATGCCCGGCAATGACACGCTAAGCGAACTGTTTCCGGCCTTTTTTCAAGAGGACCGCTAAAAGAAAAAGTTCGCTCGAATGTTCCTCATCCCGTTTAGCGCATCCCGCTTTCCTTTTTAATAACTGATTCCTGGCTCCTGATTCCTCACAACTACCAACTATTCAACTAAGCTCAAACGCCCCTTATCCCTCTCACCGTGTTTCTCTTCCCGTTTTATCACTGATTCCTGAGTCCTATTTTCTGATTTCTCACAACCCTCAATTCTAAACCAACACTCTTAACCAACACTAATTCCCGCTTCGTAATCCGCAAGAGCCTTTTCGATCGTCGGAATGACTTGGTCGGCAATTTTTTCGAAGAAGATACACTGCGTTTTGACGGTGACGTCGCGGTGGCGGGCGGCATGTTCGCGGATCCAGTCGGAAACGGCGACCTGGCGTTCCTTGTTTGAACCTTGGATCGCTTCTTGGATGGATGCGCTTTGTCCTTCCATGTAACGGCGCATGTCGAGCGGCATTTGCTTGTAATACAGATAGAGCTTGAGCAGTTGGTGCATGTCGAGCGCTTCGGCGAACTGCTTGAGTTTTTCTTTTTTGAATTTGTAAAAGTCTGCGATGTTGTTCAGCATATACGGAAGAAAAAGCTCGCGCAGATAGTCATACTTTCCTTCGGCGTAAGCTTTGTCGAAGTCGTGAAAAATCTTGCTTTGCTTGTATTCGTATTCGCTGGAATCTTCCATAAAATGAAATTTATAATCCTGTTTGCCGGTTTAATGTTTTTTCAAAACCAAAAAGGCGAATTTTTTGAAATCTGTGCGTTTTGTCACGTCGGAATGCAACCGTACAAAGCCTTCCGTTCCTGGATGCAGAACTTCGACAGGAACGCCTTTTGCGTTTTTCAATTCGGCGATGGAAACGGCTTCGCGAATTTTCGGGTCGAACCAGTCGAGCGGGGACTTGGTATCAAATCGATTTTTGACATGGACGCGGAGCGTTCCGTCGGCATCGACGCTTTCGATTTGGGCGGCGACGGCTCCTGTCTTGGATGGCTCCTGTGTCGATTCGTAGTTTTGGGGAAGCGGTCCGGCGAAAAATCCGGGCATCCGTCCGCGGCTATCCGTATCGGAAATCAGGTCGCGGGAAATTTGGGGAACGCCTTCTCCGGCGAGGCAGGCGTCGAGAGCCTTGCGGTAGGCGGCGACGACCGAGGACAGATAATAGACGCTTCGGGTTCGTCCTTCGATTTTGAAACTTTCGATACGACCGTTTACCAAGTCGGGAATTGCGTCGAGTGCACAGAGGTCCCGGCTGCTCATGAAGTAGGTTCCCCAGCGGTCTTCGTCGAGCGCTATCGGTTCCGCGGGCTTTTCGGGATCTGCGTTGGAGCGTTCCAGGTAAAATTCGCCTTCCTGCGCTTGGTAATCGTCGGACTGGACTTCGGGATTGGCATAGAGGCGGTAGGGCATCCGGCAGGAGTTGTTGCACATTCCCTGGTTCGCATCGCGGTGCGTTGTCCAGTTGCTGAGCATACAGCGTCCGGACATCGCCATGCAGACATTGCCGTGAACAAAAACTTCAAATTCCAGGCCCGGGCATTTTTCCTTGATTTCGAGAACTTCCCTAAGGCGCAGCTCGCGGGAAAGGATGATGCGGGAAACGCCGATGGACTGCCAGAATTGCGCAGTCAGATAGTTTGTCGTGTTCGCTTGTACGGAAAGATGTATTGGCGTCTTCGGGGATTCTTTTCGTACAAATGAAATGATTCCTGGGTCTGCGACGATCAGCGCATCGGGCTTTAATTCAAGAGCGGCGAGAAGGGCTTTTTGAAAAGGTTCCACTTTGGCGTTTCGTGCGATGACATTGCTTGTCAGGTAAAACTTTTTCCCGGCCTTGCGGCAAAGCTTCACGCCTTTTTCCAGATCATCCAAAGTGCGAAAGCCGTTTTCACGAGCGCGAAGCGAAAACGCGGGCTGTCCCGCATAGACGGCGTCCGCTCCGTAAGCGAGCGCATATTCCAGGCGTTTCAGGTTGCCTGCCGGAGCGAGCAGTTCCGGAGTGTAGAGCTTTACCATTTGAACCCCAGCCTCGTGTAGATTTTTTCGTCGTGAAAAAGCGTCAATTCGAGCGAGTAGAAAAAGTAGTCGCCGCTGTAGCTGATCGCCGGTGAAAGCGAATACTTCATATCGGCTCCGTCGATAAATTTCTTGGGCAGCTTAAAGTGGTTGCTTGTCGGTGTCGAATCATTGATGGCGCTGCCGTAATCGGTTCCCTTCCAGATCCAGGAATTGCGGATGTTGATGTTCAGCCGCTTCGCTAATCTCGCATAAAGGGCGAAGTCTATCGCTTGGCTGTTCGGGCCGTTCGGGGCGCCGAGAGGTTCTCCGAGGTTTGCCGCTTGGGCCGTATTCGGGTGAAAGTGGCTATAGACGTATGGCTCGACGCGGGCGTATTCCGCAATCGCTCCGGCTTCGATTAATTTGTTTTGAATGTAAAAGTCCTTGCCGACTTGAATACCGGCCATCCAAGCCCATTTCGCTTCGATGTTGTCGTTCTTGATGAGGCTGACGGGGCTTTCAAAATCGTCGATATAAAACTCCGAGTAGATTCTCGCAAAGTGGAAGAGGCGGTAGTTGGCGTCAAAGGCGAGCGCTCCGTTGTTGTTGTCTTCCGAAAAGTTTCCTTTTTCCATGAACAGGGGGACGACCGGAACGAAAAGCCACGGCTTGTTTTCGTTGTAGAGAATCTGCGTTTCGCTCATGCCGAGAACCAGGTTGCCGAGGTTGAGTTCGTAGCGGTGTGCATAGAGGTTGCGGTCGTTGGTGTTTTTGCGGCTCATGCTGTTCTTGTAGATGCGCAGGTCGCCGTAGAGGCTGATGACCGAGAGCGGGCCGACGTGAAATTCAAACGAGAGCGTGTTGTAGGGAAGGGCGAATTGGTTGAGCGTCAGGTTGTTGAAGTAGCCCGGACCGAAATGGAAAACGTCGCGGGCGAGCATCAGGCGTCCGAATCCCATGTTGATAGCGAACATCCCGCGGTAACGCGCATAGCTTGCGTATTCCACGCCGCTGTTGTTTTCCTCTTTCTGGAACTCGACGAATTCGCCGTCGAATGATTTCGGATAGTCCGCACTGTGGTTTTCCACGTAGATTCGCGCGTCGAGCATAAATTCGACGGAATCGCGGTAGCCGCTTAGGTAGATTCCCCCGTCTATCCCGGGCCAGATCGTGTCGCCGAGACGTTCGCCTCCGCGGTAATCGATGCCGCCGACAAGGCTTGCCGCTATCGCCTGCTTTTCGTCCCGGTAGCCGAGCAGGGCGCGCTTTTCGCTTTGCGCAAAATTTTTCCGGAAGCTGGAATCGCGCCGCGGATAGTAGAACATCTGTTCTGCGTCGGTTGTCGTTTGCCGGTGGTATTCAAAAAGGAGCGGCGTCGTTTCGAGCGTTCTCAGGTTGCGGCTTCGCTCGGCGGAAAAAATCGGAGCTTCGGCGTAGAGCGTCGAAAGAAGGAACGCGGCGAAGAGAATGATCGCTCGGACATGGCGGCTAGAAAAAGGCATTTCGCAAATCTAGAAAATTTGGATGCGCACAAAAAAAAGCCTAGACACTTGGAACATCTAGGCTTTTTCTAAACCGGAAGATTTTTAATCCTTGATGCAGCGGACCGAGCGGATGGTTGTGTTGGATGGTTTGTCAGCATACGGTTCGCTGCGTATGTCAAGAGTATCGCTATCGGTTTTACTGGCGAGGATATTGCCATAACGGAACTTTACCGCTCCTCTGTAATTGGCGAAGGAACTGGTTATTTCTGCAAAAGTATAATAATCCGCATCGTATAGAGAGGTCCAGAATTGTGCGCATCTGCCCACATATAACGGTGTTGTCGCTGAATTTGCAGCGGACGAAACTTCTCTGGACGGACATGCCGGAAGAGCGCTGAAGTAGAATTTGTTCATTTTTGCGGATGGTGTTAGCGTGGCAAGGTAATCCCAACTTTTATTTTTATCTAGCGCCAGCATGGAGGCGATTACGGTGGAGTCGATGGCGCTGTCTTGAGTTACATACGAAATCAAAGTTTCCCATTCCTCGTAGGAGGGGAGGTGCCAACCGCTCGGGCAGGCTTCCTTTGCGGCGGAAATTGTATAAAGACGCCCGTAATTCTTGCAACCGTCAAATTTTGCAGAGTCGCATTTTGTCTTGGTCGAGTTGTTCCAGGCTCTGTAATCTACGCTTTTCGTCATGGCGTAATTCAAATTCTGCGCCATCCAGACCTGGTCGCCGATTTGAATTGTGCGATATTTCTGGCCGTCGCGAGAGTCCGTAAAGTAGGTGGTCAGGTTTTTCCAGTCGGCGTGGGCTTTTTCGCAGATGAATACCGAGTCGCTTTTTTCAATCCGGTAACCGTCGATGTTCTTTTCGATGCAGAGCTTGCCGAGTAACTTTTCTCTGGCGGTTTCTTCCCGGAATTTGTAGGCAATTTTGCCGGCAAGATTCTTGTAGTTTTGGCAAACATAGCCGTTGCTTGCGGAATCCACGGTCGCAGCGGAACACCAGAAACCGGCGGCGAGTTCTTTGTCATCCGCTTTGTTCCATTTGTTGTTTGTACAATAGTAGCCGTTGACGACGGTATTCTTTAGGGAATCTTTTAAAGCAGCCGTGCAAGTCTTGCCGTTGGCCTTCTCCCCATCGGTCGCTTCTCTCCAACCGGCGGTTTCGCACACATATCCTTCAAAGACGCTTGATCCCGATGCGGCGGCAAAATCTTCCGTGCAGACCTTTCCCGTCGCCTTTTCCGCGTCGGTCGCTTTTCTCCAACCGTCGGTTTCGCACACATATCCGTCAAAGACGATCGTTCCCGAAGCTTCTGCGAGATTTTCCGTGCAGACCTTTCCTGTCGCAAGTTCGGACTCGGTCGCATTTTCCCATGTGCCGGATTTGCAGACCTTGCCCTTTTCCTTGGAGATGACGTTCTCGGTCGCTTCGGTGCAGGCCGCTCCCATTTCGATTTCCTCGTTCGTTGCGTCTTGCCATTTGCCGTCCATGCAAAGTTTCTTGCCGATGACGATGGCGTTCAGGTTTTCGGTGCAGGCGACGCCGTTTGCGATATCGTAATGTTCCGCATTTTCCCATTTGGTCTTGTCGCACACAAAAAGGCTGTCGAAACTTTTCAGGTTGGGATTCGTTTCGCGGCGGACGCTATCCTGGAGTTTCTCGTCGCAGGTGCCGAGGAGCGAAGCTTTCAGGATTTCCCAGGAGCTCCCGTTGCATGCGAAGAGACTGTCGCCTTTTTCAAGGTTCGGGTTAGGCTCCGTTGAAACGCTGTCCTTGATTTCCGCTGTGCACTCGGAAAGTCCGCTTTCCGTGATGGCTATCCAGTCGTTGATTTCCGCCTTGCAGATATACCAGTTGATGGTGTCGCCGTCGAGCTTTTTCGTGCAGAGCTTGCCTGTCGCGCTTTCGCCGGGGCTTGCCTTGCGCCACTTTTCCCCGTCGCATACATAGCTGGAATCCGTCGCGGTTTCAAAGAGACCGAAAGGGCGGAATGGGTTTTCTTCCTTGGCAACTTCGCCTTCGAGCTTTGCCGTGCATTTTTTGAGCGTCGAAGTCGTGTCTTCGTTCCACACGGAATCCTTGCAGGTGTAGAAGTTCAGCGTCTTTCCGTCGAACGAGTCGTCGCAAAGCTTTTTTGTCGCCTTTTCTGCCGGGTTCGCGATTCTCCAGTTGTTTCCGTCGCAGACATAGAGCGGGAGCGACTTGTCCGAAGAATCCGCTGCGAAAGTTCCATAGATATTCTGCGTGCAGACTTTGTGCGTGATTTTTTCCATGCCCAAGGCTTCTAGCCAGAGCGAATCCTTGCACACATAGACCGTGATGTTTTTCTTGTCGCTCGAATCGGTGGCGAAAGAGTTGTTGTTGTCTTCTGTGCAGAGTGCCTTTGCGGCTTTTTCCGCAACGGTCGCTTCGCGCCAGAGCTTGTCCGTGCAGATGTATGTCTTCACTTTTTTGCCTGTGGAATCGTCGGCGAGTTCTCCGTCATTTTTCTTGACGCAAGCCTGTTTCAGGGCTGCTTCCACATCTGTCGAAATGTTCCAGGATGTGTCTTTGCAGGTCCAGCTTGTTCCGTAGGAATCTAGTCCCTTGTTCTGTTCGCGGCGGACCGAGCCTTCTCGCGCAAGCGAATCCGTACAGGTTCCGATGCTCGGCTGGGGAACCCATTTCCCGGAGGTGCAGGTATAATCGCCGTTCATCTCTTCGACGAAGTAGGTGTCGCCTTCGAACGCGGAAAGGCATATCCCCAAGTCGGCTACGGTCTTTACCTTGCCGGTTTCTCCGCCTTCCTTTGAACTGGATGAATCGTCTCCGCACGAAGCGAGCAGCGAAATAAGAAATGCACAGCCAATTAAAGTGCTAATGCGTGCAGTAGTGGGGGGGGGTATTTCATAAAACCTCCGAAAGGTCTTGTTGAATTATCTTTTGATAAAATAAGTTTTTTGTTTGAATGCGTTAAATTATTGCCTGTCTGTTTGCGGAAATCTTGCGTTGCGGTTGAAAATTCTACAAAAAAAGACCCGACCGGAGTCGGATCCTTTTGAAATATTTTCGCTTTCCCTAGGCGAGCCGGGAAATCATGTAGCCTGCGCAGATTGCTGTGCCGATAACGCCTGAAACGTTCGGACCCATGGCGTGCATGAGCAGGAAGTTCTGCGGATCGTACTTGGCGCCTTCGAGCTGGGAAACGCGCGCTGCCATCGGGACTGCGGAAACGCCTGCGGAACCGATCAGCGGGTTCACCGGATTGTTCGGGGTGCACTTGTTCATGATTTTCGCAAGCAGAAGTCCGCCGAACGTCGAGAAGCCGAACGCGACAACGCCCATCGCGATAATTAGCAAGGTCTTCGGTTGGAGGAAGATGTCTGCGGACATGGTTAATCCGACAGAGGTTCCGAGGAAGATCGTGATGATGTTCATCAGCTCGTTCTGCGAAGTCTTGACAAGGCGATCGACCACGCCGGATTCCTTGAAGATGTTTCCGAGCATGAGCATGATGATCAGCGCGGAAGCGTCGGGAACGACCAGGACACAGACGACCATCACCATGACAGCGAAGACGATGCGTTCGAGCTTGCTGACCTTGCGAAGGCTCTTCATGCGGATGACGCGTTCTTTCGGAGTGGTCATCAGGCGCATGATGGGTGGCTGGATCAGCGGAACGAGAGCCATGTAAGTGTAGGCGGCGACCGCGATAGGGCCTATCAGGTGCGGAGCGAGCTTGTTCGCCGTGAAGATGGACGTGGGACCGTCCGCACCGCCGATGATACCGATGGATGCCGCTTCACCGAGCGAAAATCCGCCGAAAGCGACTGCGCAGAACATCGTGACGAAAACGCCGAACTGGGCTCCGCCACCGAGGAGAAGTGTCCGCGGGTTTGCGATAAGCGGTCCGAAGTCTGTCATCGCTCCGACGCCTAGGAAGATGATGGGCGGGAAGAGTTCCAGGTGGATGCCCTGGCTGATATAGTAATACAGACCGGCTGTCGGGGTGAACATTCCTTCGATGCCCCAGCCGCCTTCGTAGAAGCCGCGGGACGGAATGTTTACGGCGAGCGCGCCGAGCGCTATCGGCAAGAGAAGCAACGGTTCGTACTTCTTGACGATGGCGAGATACATCAGCACGAAGCTGACTAGCCACATAATGATCATCGGGCCGTTGATTGCGGAGAATCCCGTTCCCGTAGTGAACATTTCTGCGACGGAGTTTAAGATTCCGTTCATAGCGCGTTCCTTATGCGATTGTCATCAGGACTTGGCCTTCCGAGACGGAATCCTGTTCCTTGACGTCGATGGAAGCGACCGTTCCGTCACAGGGGCAGACGATTGAATTTTCCATTTTCATCGCTTCGAGCACGGCGATTTCCTGGTTCATCTTCACGGTGTCGCCGACCTTGACCTTGAGCTTGAAAACGATTCCCATCATCGGGCTAGGAACCGGGGTGCCGCCTGCCGGAGCCGCTGCAGGAGCTTTGACCGGTGCGGGGGCTGCTGTAACCGGCGCTGCGACAGATGCCGGAGCGACCGATACGGGTGCGGAAACCTGTGCTGCCTGATTTCCATCGAGAACTTCGACTTCGACGTCGTAGCTCTTGCCTTCGAAACTGATGCGGATTGTCTTTTTCATATTTCCTGCCTTGGCTTAAAGCCCGTTGGTGTTTAATTCTGCGCGACCCTGGGTTGTCCATGCCCATTCTGTCGCCTGTTGGGGTTTGAACTTGATGACGCGGCACGGACCGCCGAGAACCTCGGCTGCTGCGACTGCAAAGATGACGGCAAGCTGCTCGTTCGTGAGGCCCGGATGGACATCGAGCGCGGAAACCGCTGCGATGCTCAAAAAGGCCTGGAGCTGCTTGTTGGTGAAGCCCGGATGGACGCTCGGCGCATTCGGGTCAAGCGTGCATTTTGCCGGAGCGATTGGCTGTGCCTTGGGGGCTTCGACCGGGGCGCTTTCCGCTTTGGGCTTCGCCATTTTGGAAAGGATGAACTTGTTGAGTACATAGTTCATCAGATAGGTCAAGAGACAAAGTCCGATGATGACGATCATCACGATGATGAGGCCTGTCGCCTGAAACTCCACGAGCTTTCCGAGCGTGAACGTTTCGGTCGTCCCCTGTTCGGTAACGTATTCGGTTCCGAGCTTCGCCTTGGCTATCGGGAGAGCGTGGCTTCCGCTTGCGTTCGCTAGGCTGTCCTGTCGGGCGTTCGCTTCGCGGGATTCGGCGTTTGTCTTGTAGAGGACCGTGACCTTGTGCCCGGATTCGTAAATCTGGAGCACGGTCGAATCGGGCATCAGCTGGAGCTGCTTTGCGATAGGTGCGCTGATTGAATCGGGAAGGTTTGCCAGCTGTTCCTTGAAACGGGCAGGAACGGGATACGGACCTGCGGAAAGCGGCTGTGCGCTGTCGAGTTGTTCTGTTGTTGTCATAGCGGGCTTAATCCATGTTTTTTGTTAGGACGTTTTACGCGCTTCGAGAGGAGTGTTCTCAGGGCGAGTGAAATTTTGGAACGGGTCTCCGCGGGGTTGATGACATCGGTGATGATGCCGGATTCCGCAGCCTGGTAAGGCTTGGAGAACTTTTCCCGGTAGTCGGCGACGAGCTTTTTGTAAAGCGTATCCTTGTCTTCTGCCGCAGCGAGTTCCTTTTTATAGATAATCTTGGCGGCGCCTTCGGCTCCCATCACGGCGATTTCCGCAGTGGGCCATGCATAGACAACATCGCCGCCCAAATCCTTGGAAGCCATGGCGATATAGGCTCCACCGTAAGCCTTGCGCATGATGACCGTGACGAGCGGAACTGTGCAGCTCGCGTAGGCGTAGAGCATCTTCGCTCCGTGGCGGATGATTCCTCCGCGCTCCTGGGCGAGGCCCGGCATAAAGCCCGGGACGTCGGTGAGCGTTACTATCGGAATGTTAAACGCGTCGCAGAACATGACGAATTCCGCGCCCTTGTCCGACGAATCGATATCGAGACAGCCCGCCTTGAACTTGGGCTGGTTTGCAACGATGCCGACGACCATGCCGTTGATTCGCGCGAAGCCTACGACCAGGTTCTTGGCAAAGTCCCGCTTGACTTCGAGCCATTCGCCCGGATCGACAAGGCGTTCGATGACCTGATAGACATCGAGCGGATGGTTTCCGTCTTCGGGGATGACTTCGTTCATTCCGAAATCGTCTTCGAGGGAAATGTCGGTTAGTTTGTGTGGAGGCGGCTCCATGTTATTCGACGGCAAAAAGCTCAGGAGCTTCTTGATAATCTGAGCGGCATGCTTGTCGTCGTTTGCGACAAAGTGGATGTTGCCGGAAACCGTCGCGTGGGCATTCGCCGTGGCGAACTTGTCGAGCGGAGCTTCTTCGCCGGTCGAAGCCTTGATCACCTGCGGACCGCAGATGAACATGTTCGAATTGTCCTTGAGCTGGATGCAGAAGTCCATGAGCGCCGGGCTGTAAGAGGCACCCCCTGCGCAGGGACCCGCGATGACCGCTATCTGGGGAACGACTCCCGAGGCGAGGACGTTCGCCCGGAAAACCTTGCCGTAGCCGGCGAGGCTCTTTACGCCTTCCTGGATGCGCGCTCCGCCGGAATCGTTCACGCTGATAATCGGAGTGCCGAGTTCAATGGCGCGCTGCATCGCTTCGGACATCTTCTGGGCGTGGCGACTGCCGAGCGAACCTCCGCTCACCATGAAGTCTTGGGAAATGACCGTCACCGGACGTCCTTCGACGTTTCCGATGCCCGTAACGACACCGTCGCCTGCGAGATGCTTCTTTTCAAAACCAAAGCCGCGGACATCGTGATCGACGTGCATTCCCGCTTCCTGGAACGAACCGGCATCGACGATTTCGTCGATGCGTTCGCGGGCGGAGAGAAGCCCTTTCGCGTGGCGGGCTTCGAGCTTGTCCGGACCGGAGCCGGAGGAAAGGGCGAACTTGCGACGTTCTTCCAGCTGGTCTAATAATTCTTGTCTAATAGCCATTTCAAGATTCCTTTGGGATTCTAATTCATACGGATGAAAAATAGTATTCCAAAGTGTCGGGGTTATTTTTTCATCGTCCCGGTCGAAAGAAAACGCAAGTGCATATTGAACGCCCGGTCAAGAGCGATGG
>CAVKXR010000042.1:0-14439 GCA_963660275.1 Oscillospiraceae bacterium | reverse complement strand
GATATAATACATATATCCATATCCCGAGGATTTTTTGGAAATGAGCTTGTCCAAGGTGATGCTTTTTAGAACGGCGGAAAGCGCCTCGTCGATTTTGTCGTAAAGCCCGATGCGCAGGGCCTTTCGGAACGTCGTCTCTTCTTCTGTCGGGAGCGGAGGCTCGACGACTTTCAGGTCGCCTTCCAGGGATTCCAGGACGCTGTCGAGATGAATGTCGGATGGCGACTTGGCGAGGACGAATCCGCCGCCAGAACCTTTGATGGACCGGATGAATCCTGCTCGCTTGAGGACGATGGCGATTTGCCCGAGATATGTCGAAGAAATCTGCTGCCTCTCGGAAATTTCGGAAAGGGTCGTATGGGCGCTCGGTCCCTGCTCCGCGATATCGATCAGGAATCGGATGCCGTAGCGTCCTTTGGTGGAAATTTTCATCCGATGAAAACTCCTTGCACGCCGCGGTAAATGGTCGCAAGGTCTGCAAGCGATACCGCCTTGAGAGTGGATTCGAGCGTGCCGCTTACCTTGTCCCAAATTTCCTTGGATTCGCAATGAGTCTTGCGGGGGCATTCGCCGCCACTTTGGCAGGGAACGGACCGGAGCGACGTCTCCATTTCGCTCAGAATGTCAAATGCGGAAATTTCCCCGGGCTTCTTGGCGAGCCTGTATCCACCTTGCACGCCGCGGCTTCCGGTGATGAATCCCGCTTTCTTGAGCGGAATGAAAAGCTGCTCCAGGTAGCCTTCCGAAAGCTTTGTCTCTTCGGCTATCGAATGGATGCTGCGAGGGCTTTCCGAAGCTTTCGAGGCAAGGCTCAGAAGCGCTTCAAGGGCGTATTGTCCGCGGGTGGAAATCTTCATCGGCTGACGTCGATGGCTTTTAATCCCGGGCGGGAATTGGCAAACAGGATTCCCAGCGAGATGCCGAATCCGTGTTCGGTTTCCTTGGCGAATGTCCACTGGTAGGAACCCTTGATGCGGAAGGAGAGGAACGATTCGCGGAAAAAGTAAAAGCCTGCGTTGGCTTCTACAGTCGGGCCGAACCTGTCTCCGAACGTGTCGAGAATGTCGTCTTCGGGAAGCGCGCTCACGCCTGCCATGCCGCCGACAAAGGGCGTGATGCTTGCCGGGAGAAGCATCTGCTGCAGACCGAGCTTTACGTTGAATCCGTTGCCGGGAAACGAGTAGCCGATGTCGCCTGTGAGGCTTGTATAGGGGAAAAGCTGGAAGTTCGAAATGAAGTTTACTTCGCCGAATGCCGAGCGTTCATCGCTCCAGGAGTCGTTTACGGGTTTGAATGCGCCGAGTTCAATCCCAAAGCTCGAAAACGGGTTATAGACAGGACGTCCTTCGCCTGCGAAAGCCGTTATGGCCAGAGAACCGATAAAAAGAATCCATTTTTTCATGTTGAATCTCCTATCGCAGAACATTCTGCAATTTAACAAATTAACAAATGCGAAAAGCGCTTTACTAGGAATTGCGAAACATTCGGATAACGCGCTTAAAATCCTATCTGGGCGGAATGTTTTCTATATTTAAGCGAAAACCAAAAACTTAACAGAAGGATATCTATGTCTAAAATTCTGCGCATCTTTGCTCTTTCTGCCTTGGCGATGGCTTTTGTGGCTTGCGCTAGCGGCGGTAAAAAGGTCACCCGCATCGAATCGGATTCCGTGGTCGATCTTTCCGGAAAATGGAACGATACGGATTCCCGCCTTGTCGCGGAAGAGATGATCCAGGACTGCATCGCGCGCCCCTGGTATGGCAAGCTTCTCCAGAACAAGAACGGCGAACTTCCGACTGTCGTTATCGGCAGCGTCCGCAACAAGAGCCACGAACACATCAACGTGGAAACCTTTATCAAGGATATGGAACGCGCTCTCATCAATTCGGGCAAGGTCGATTTTGTCGCTAACGCCGAAGAACGCGGTGAACTCCGCGCGGAACTCGCAAGCCAGTCTGGCAATGCTACCGAGGAAACCCGCAAGGAAGCCGGTCAGGAAATCGGTGCGGATCTGATGCTCACGGGAAGCCTGAACTCGATCGTTGACCAGGAAGGCGGCGAACAGGTCGTCTTCTACCAGATCGACTTGCAGCTCGTCGATATCCAGACGCACAAGACCGTTTGGATCGGAGACAAGAAAATCAAGAAGTATATGAGCAAAAGCTCCGTCAAGATGTAATCGGTATTCGCCATGAAGAAAATCCGCTTTTCTCTGCTAGTTCTTTGTCTGTTCCTTTTTGCCTCCTGTGCCAACAAGTCGATGACCCGGTACGAGGAACTTTCGAAACCGATGGCGAAGGGCGGATTTTCCGCTGCGATTGATGCCGTTCAGAAGAATCAGGAAAAACTTTACGGTTCCAATTCGGTATTTCTTTATCACTTTGACTTGGCGACCCTTTATCACTATGACGGCAATTACCGGAAGAGCGCCGACGAGTTCGAAAAGGCGAAGCAGGTTTATGACGACCTCTACACAAAATCCGTTACCAACGAAGCCGCTTCGGTCTTGACGAATGACAATGTCCGTCCGTATCGGGCGAGACCTTTTGAAATCCTTTCCCTTTACGAAATGAACATCGTAAACTACCTCGCGATGGGAGATATCGATGGGGCGCTTGTCGAGGCGCGGGCTTCGGATATCGCCTTGCAACAGCTGTATCAGAAGAGCGACAAGAAGACGAACGATGCCGGATACTTGCGCTACTTGATTGCTCTGGTCTATGAAATGGGCGGTGAAATGGACAATGCCGCGATTTCTTATTACAAGACAGTCCGGGCCTATTCCGAGGAGCCGACAAAGCTCCCCGCCGAGGCGCAGGCGTTTATTGTGAACCGCCTTGAAAAGAGCGGTCGTGCGAATGATATTTCCGCTTTGAACTTTCCGAACGGAAACGTTCCTGAGACTGTCCCGATGTATGTCGATAATGCGAACGGCGAAATCGTCGTCATCGGCTATGCGGGCCACAGCGCGATCCTCGGCGAATGGATGCTTTCGGGAACCTATGTGCGCGGCGGGATTCTGAACGTGATGGGAAAGAATCCGCAGTCGGGAAAAGTGGAAAGTCTGACGATTCCGTTCCCGGCGACCGCTGTCGGAAGCCACGGCGGAACGACATTTTCTGTCACAATCGCAATCCCGGAACGCAAGGATGTCCCGTACCACGTAGAAAATTTTGAAATTTTGTTGGACGGAAAACCCTTGGGCTACCAACCGGAAGTCTTTTTGGATAATACGAAAAACCTGGTCAAGAATCTGGAAGACGAGCGTGCGGTGACGCTCGGACGGACCGCGGTTCGCGTCCTTACCCGGACTATCGCTGCGCAGACCGCTAAAAAGCAGATGGAAACGAACAATGTCCTGCTGAATCTCGTGACGAGCATCGGCACGGACGTCGCTGCCGCCCAGTTGGAACAGGCCGATTTGCGGGTTGCGCTTTTCCTTCCGCATAATGTCCGCATGGCGCGGATTCCGGCGACTCCGGGAACGCACAAAGTAACCGTTCTGGCGAAAAACCGGAACGGCGGTGCGGTTAAGCGTTACGAGTTTACGGCGAATGTCAAGCCCGGCAAAAAGGCTCTGGTCATTGTGCCTGCGATTCGTTAGAGAATTTTTCGATGCAGACGGAAGAGATAAAGGCTCGCTTTGACGCCGTTGCGAAAGTCTATGATGAAAACCGGAAAAAGTTCATTCCGTGTTTTGACGATTATTACCTGACGACGGTGCGCTTTCTTTCTTCTTCGATTCCTTCTCCCAAAACGATTTTAGATTTAGGCGCGGGAACGGGACTGCTTTCAAAGTTTCTGTATGACGAATTTCCGAATGCGAAGTTTTCGCTCGTCGATGTTTCCGAGAAGATGTTCGAAGTCGCAAGGGAACGCTTTGATGGGCTTCCGAATTTTGAATTTTTCTCTTTGGACTATACCCGAAATTTGCCAAATCGGAAGTTTGACCTGATAGCTTCCGCGCTCTCGATTCATCATTTGGAAGATGGCGACAAGAGAACGCTTTATCAAAACATCTTCGATCATCTTGAACCCAACGGAACATTGGTGAACATCGACCAGTTCAATGCGGATGCCGCCGAGATGAATGCCTTTTACGAATCGTATTGGGTCAAATCTATCCGGGAAAGCGGTCTTTCCGAACAGGAATTTGAACGTTGGCAGGCGCGAAAAGCCTTGGACCGGGAAAATACGGTCGATGAGACAAAGGCTTTGCTTTCGGATGCGGGGTTCCGGGTTGTGGAGTGTACATATAAATTCATGAAGTTCGCCGTTGTCATGGCGCGAAAGTAGATTTGCCAAAAAAGTTTTTCGTTTGAGGGAATATCTATGTCTGATGCATACAAAGTAATCGATTTAAATTCCTATTACCGCAAGGGCGTCTATCGGCATTTTTCCGAAGACTGCAAGTGCAGCGTATCGATGACCGCTCGAATCGATGTCACGAAGCTCGTCGAATATGCGAGGAACCGCGGGGAAAAATTCTACCTCCACTTTCTCTACTGCCTTTGCAAGGTGCTGAACAGCCGGGACGACTACCGGATGTTTTACGACTGGCAAAAGGACGAACTCCGCTGCTACGAAAAAATCAATCCGACGCAATATGTTTTCCATGCGGATTCGGAAACGTGTTCACCGGTCTATTCGGAATTTTTTGCGGACCGCGAAATTTTTTACCAAAACGCTCTCGCCGATTTGGAACGCGGCAAGAAAACACGTGAATACAGGCTGGACACGCAGAACCATCCGAACTGGTTCGATGCATCATTCATGCCGTGGATTAGCTATGACAGCTTTAACGTGGAACTTCCCGACGGTCATCTCTTCTTTGCTCCTATCGTGAACTGGGGAAAGTATCGAAACGAAAACGGGCACTTGATGATGCCCGTTAGCGTCCGGATGAACCATGCGATTGCGGATGGATATCTCGTGGGCAAGGTCTTTGCCCTGCTCGAAGAAGAAATCCTCCGCTTGAGCTAATCCGCTAGATGTTCCGCAAAACCTCTTGGGTGGTCTGGGGAGCGAGTTCCGTATCCATGACGAAATGCCGGACCTCGTTCGGGTTGATACGCGCATATTCGGAAAGCGCTTGCCCGATGCCCGTGCGGATGTAGTAGTTGTCGTCCTTGGCACAGTGCAGACAGCAGGACTTGAGAAGGTCCCAGTCCGTATGGTCGCGATACTGGAGCTGGAAAAGGATGACGCTGCGGCGGACCCAGATGTTCGGGTCGCGAATCCAAGTGGCGATTTTGTGACGGATGGGCGGAATTCTCCAGGCGAGATCGCCCAGGACGCTTGTCGCAATCGTATCGACCGTGTCTTTCCACGGGCGGGTCTTGATGAGCGTTTTTAGGAAGCTGAGGTGCTGCCCGCCGAGAAGAGCCTTGTGTTTGAACAGGTAGTCGCATGCCGCATACTGGACTTCGCGGTAAGACTGGGCCCACATATCGGAAACCCTTGCAGCGAGTTCGTCTCCGCTTTTGGGCGGGAACTTGTCGAATATCGGGTAGGTGGCTTCGCGACGCTTGATGACGCTTACTCCGAGAAAGTCAAAGGAATCGCGCATACTTTTTGACATTGTACGCGCTTCTTCTTCGTTTGAGCGTGCTCGGAGCGTTAAAAGAATTTCTTGTGTGAATCGGAGCATTTGCGTAAAAAATACAACACTATTTCAAGAATTTCTAGGTCTTGACAAATAGAATTTTTTAATTTAAATGTTGTTTCGCCGATTTTAGAATCTAGGGCGACTCTAAAAATTGCCTTGGTAAGGAAAGTCCCGCTTGAATTTTTGTGAAGTTTCCTTATCGATTTCTGGAATATGAATTTTTGGAGACGCTCTGAAATCATCCGAACATTCTTGTGAACACGATGAATACACCGATTGAAAATCTCCCCGTGATAGAAGTTCCTCCCGAATTGCGCGGTCTTTCCGACGAAGAAATTCTTGCGCTTCACCCGGTCGATCCCGAAAAGCGCGACCGCTTCCGCCTTTCCAAGAAGGAACGCGCCGCAAAGAAGCTCGCGAGGGAACAGGCGAAGTTTCGCCGCTTGATGGAACAGTACGAAAAGCGGGACCAGATTGCCCATTCTTCGCGTCCGATGCCGAAGATGTCCGATTTCGACGGGAACGCTTCGTCGCAAGCCGCAAGGCGCATGGCCGCAACTCCCGCTCCGCGGAAAACGCTTTTTGTTCCGAGCCAGATGAAGAAGCCTGTCAGTGCGCAGGATCCGCTTGCCGCTGCAACGCCGAAGCCCGCCCCGGCTCCGCTTCCGCCGAGGCAAAGTTCGGGCCGCGTGCTTGTCGGTTCGTTTGGCGGTGCGAAGTTCGGAGCAGCCAAGACGCAGATTATTTCCGAGGATGAACTCGCGAAGAAACGCGCTGCGGAAGAAGCGAAACGCCAACGCGAACTGGCGAAAAAGCGTGCCGCGATGGAGCGCGCCGCCTTGGAACGAGTCGCTTTGACAAATCCCGAAACTCCGCAAAAGTTCGATCCGAATTCCCTGTTCAAGCCGAACTCTCCGCTGGGAACGGCTCCTGCGGCGGAAATTCCCGATGTTCCCGTGAAGCGCAAGCGCGGGCGTCCGCGTAAAAATCCGCTCCCCGAAGAACTTTAATCCCGCTTTTTTACTTTTTTTAGCCACAATTCGCGTTTTTTTGCAAAGATTGAATATATCTTTGGAATATGCGATATGGTGATATTTCCTGTTTTCAGAGCGGTGTAGCGGTTCCCCTGTTTTCTTTGCGTTCCAAGGATAGCGTCGGCATTGGCGAATTTTTGGACTTGGTGCCGTTTGGCGCATGGGCGAAAAAATGCGGATTGAATGTTATCCAGATTCTCCCGGTGAACGATACCGGCTACGAATCTTCCCCCTATAGCGCACGTAGCGCCTTTGCGCTGAATCCGGCGTTTATCCGGTTGCAGATTATCATCGGCGCGGAAAGCTTCATGCCGGAAATCACGGCCCTGCAAAAGAAATATGCAGCGGAATCGAAAGTCCACTACCCGGAAATCGCGCGGGAGAAGCGTGTCATCCTCCGGAAAATCTTCGATTCGCGTTATGCGCTTTTGGAACACAATGTGGCGTTTCTCAAATGGGTCGATGCGAATCCGTGGGCAAAACCCTATGCGGTCTATGCGGTTCTCAAGGAAAAGAATCAGGAAGCGAGCTGGAAAAGCTGGACGGAAGATTCCAGCCCATCGCCGGCCCGTGTGAGCGCCCTTTTCCGCAAGATGCACAAGGACGCCCTGTTCCAGTGCTGGATGCAGTTCGAAGCAGAAGCCCAGTTCAAGGTGACATCCGACAAGCTTACCGAAAGCGGAATCCATCTGAAGGGAGATATCCCGATTCTCTTGAACGAGGACAGCGCGGACGTCTGGTATAACCGCAAGTACTTTTCGCTTTCCGACCGTGCCGGTGCGCCGCCCGACATGTTCAGCTACAGCGGACAGAACTGGGGTTTCCCGACGTATCGCTGGGATGTTCTGGAACAGGACGGTTTCAAGTGGTGGCTTGATCGCCTTGCCGAAGCGGCGAAATTCTATCACGCTTACCGCATCGACCATGTCCTGGGATTTTTCCGGATCTGGGCAATTCCTGAAAACCAGCGGACGGGAATCCTCGGACACTTCTCTCCGGCGATTCCGCTTACGGAAACGGCTCTCTCCGCGGCGGGATTCAAGAAGGAAACGCTCGGCTATCTGCAAAACCCGAATTTCTCCAGGGAACAGCTTCGCGAATTTTTGGGAGATGCGACGGACGCCTGTGTCGAAAGGTATTTTGAACTGTTGCCGTTTACGAATGACCGCTACGTTTTGAAGGAAGAGTTCCGCTCGGAAAGCGCAATCATCGATTCGGGCGAAGAGCAATCTGTAAAGGACGGGCTTTTGAAAGTCTTGTGGAACCGGGTCTTTGTGCCGGGGACGGACGATGGAAACTATTATCCGTTCTGGTATTGGTATAACGCTCCGGTTCTAGGAACGCTTCCGCAGAGCGAACAGGAAGCGCTTCGGAATCTAATCCGTGCAAACGAAGCCGCGCAGGAATCCCTGTGGTATGCGAACGGAAAAAAGCTGCTCTCGGTTCTCTCCCAGGCGACGGACATGACGGTCTGCGCCGAAGATTTGGGTGCTGTTCCGCGCTGCGTTCCGCAGGTCCTTTCGGAGCTTCGGATCAATTCGCTTCGCGTGGAACGCTGGTCTCGCAATTGGGACGCTCCTTCCCAGCCGTATTACGAACTTTCGGAATACCCGAGGCTTTCGGTCGCGACGACGAGCGTCCATGATACATCGACATTGCTTGGCCTCTGGAAGGAAAAGGATTTCGATAAAAATCATTTCTGGTCGAGCCATCTGCATTTGGATGGTCCTGCGCCGGAATCCCTGACCCCGGATACGGTCAAGATTCTCATCCGGAACATCTTCAAGGCGAACAGCCTCTTCTGCATTCCGCCGCTCCAGGATTTTCTCGCTCTGAGCGCGCGCCTTTCGCCTGCGAATCCCGAAGACGAACGCGTCAATACGCCGGGAACGGTCGGTCCGCAGAACTGGACTTATCGGATGCCGTGCACCATTGAGGAGCTGGAAGAAAATGTCGCGCTGGTCCGTGAAATCGCCCGGCTGACGGATGAACGCTCCAGACGTTCGCTCGTCTGATTCCTATGGCAGACAAATTAACGGATTTCGCCAGCTGCCCGGAATGGGTGAAGTCTGCGGTTTTTTACCAGATTTTTCCGGATCGCTTTGCTCGCAGTCCGCATTATTCCGCGCCGGGACATTTTAGAAACTGGGGTTCAAAGCCTGAAACGTCCGGGTTTTGCGGGGGAAATCTCCGCGGAATTCTGGAACATCTTGACTATATCCAGCGGGTCGGGGCGAATGCGATTTACCTTTGTCCGATCTTCATGAGCGCGGCGAACCATCGCTATCATACGGTCGATTATTTTCGGATCGATCCTGTATTGGGTACGCTTGAAGATTTCGACGAGCTGGTTTGCGAAATTCACCGCCGCGGAATGCGCCTGATTCTCGACGGGGTCTTTAACCACTGCTCGCGCGGATTCTTTCCCTTTTTGAGCGTGATGGAAGAGGGCGAAGCGTCTCCGTTCAAGGACTGGTTCCACATCCATTCTTTTCCGGTCAAGGCTTATTCGGGACGTCCGAATTACGAATGCTGGTGGGGAATGCCTCCGCTCCCCAAGTTCAACACGGAGAATGTCGAGGTTCGGGAATACTTGATGCGCGTTGCCGAGTACTGGCTGCACCGCGGAATCGACGGTTGGCGATTGGATGTTCCGAACGAAATCGACGATGACGATTTTTGGCGCGAGTTCCGCTTGCGGGTCAAGAGGATAAATCCCGAAGCGTATATCGTCGGGGAAATCTGGGAAGAACCTTCGCGCTGGCTTGTCGGCGACCAGTTCGACGGCGTGATGAACTATCCGGTGCGAAAGCTCGCCTTGGAATTTCTTTTTCCGCAAGGGATGCGCTCGGCGGATGCGGTTTCGACGGGCGATACGACGGGGACTGCCGACGGGGAGCTTGGGCTTTCCGAATTCTGCGGAAAGTTTCAGGCTCTTTTTGAACGGAATCTGTTCGGTGTGCAGATGAACCTTTTCGGGAGCCATGATACGGCTCGTTTGCGGACTCTCGCCGGGAAAAATCCGGACGGTGCGCTTCTCGCCTGTGCGCTTCTCCTGAGCCTGCCCGGAGCGATTTCCCTGTATTACGGGGACGAAATCGGGATGGAAGGTGGCAAGGATCCCGACAACCGGCGCTGCTTTCCGTGGCAGCAAATTCCCGAGGCGGAACATTCCGAGATGTTTGAGCTGGTGCAGACTTTTCTGTCGTTTCGCAAGCGCGAAGCCGCGATGACTATCGGAACGTTTTTAATCCGGCCCGAAGGGCAGGGGATTCTCGTATGCCGGACTTTTGGAAATTCGGTCGTGGAACTTCGGCTGGGATTTCCCGGAGCGGTTCCCCTGCCGGGAATTGCGTCGCGGACGGAAATCGTTTACGAGAGAAACCGCGAGCCTATCGAAAATGTGGCGGGCTATTTCGTGGCAAAAGGCGGGATAGTTCTCACCAAAAGGACACTCTCTTACTAAATTTGAACGGCACTTTAGGTTTTTTACGCCTTTAAGGAAAAGATCAGATGAAGAAAAAAATATTCGGTTTGCGCGAGTTTATCATTCTCGCTATCCTACTTCTTTCGTGCTACACGATCATTCCTTCGATTCGCGTCCATTCCAAGACTGGCGAGGCGAAAAAGGAATATGTGAAGCAAAATCCGAAGGTCGCTGCGAAGGCGGTGAACTTTGGGCTTGACCTGGCCGGCGGTACGAGCATCACGCTGCAGATCGACGGCAAGGGTCTGAAGGACGAAGACATCAAGGATGTCCAGCAGCAGTCCCTCGAAATCGTGCGGAACCGCGTGGACCAGTTCGGTCTTTCCGAACCGCTGATTTCCCCGTCGGGCAAGGATCGCATTATCGTCGAACTTGCGGGCGTGGATGATTCCACGGCGAAGAGCCTTGTCGGTAGCACGGCAAAGCTCGAATTCAAGATCCTCGCGGAACAGGAAAAGTTCGGGCAGGTCATTTCTGTCATCGACAACTATCTGGTGAACCGCGGAGCGATTGCGGATTCAAATGCGGCTGCTTCGATCGATTCGTCGAAGGCTGTCGAAAAGACTGCGGAAATCTCGGATGCGGAACTCTTTGCCGGCAATGCGGCAAGCAAGACGGATTCCGCTTCGAAAACGGACAGCGCGTCTGTAAGCGAAAGTTCTCAAGGTGTCGCTCTTTCCGCTCTGTATATGTCTTTTGGAAACGGCGGATTTGTCGCCCAGGAACAGATCGAAACGGTGAAACGGATTTTGAACGACCGCACCGTGCAGAGCCTGGTTCCGCATGATGTCGTTTTTGCCTGGGGTTCGGGACTTGAAAAGGTAAACGGTTCTGCGCTCAAGGCCAAGCGTCTCTATCTGCTTAAGCGTCGTGCGGAAATGAGCGGTGAATATGTATCCGACGCGCGGCCGTATCGTGTGAGCGATGGAACGAATTCCGGTGAAGTCGCCGTGAGCCTCAAGTTCGCGGGCATCGGGCCGAAACGCTTTGGGGCGATTACCGCGGCGAACATCGGCAAGCAGATGGCGATTGTTCTCGACGATCAGGTGATCAGCGCACCGGTCATCCGCGACCGCATCCCGAACGGTGAAGCCCAGATTACAGGCCTTGACGACATGGCGGAAGCGAACCGTCTTGCGGTCGTTCTCCGTTCCGGCGCCCTCAAGGCTCCGATGAACATTATCGAAAGCCGCACGATCGGGGCAACGCTCGGTGATGACAACATCCGTTCCGGTTTTGGATCCGCCCTCATCGGTCTTTTGATTACCGTGATTTTCATGATCATGTATTACCGCTTTGGCGGTCTTGTCGCAAGCGCGGGCCTTATCTGCAATGCGCTGATTACCGCTGCGGTGCTTTCCGTATTCCATGCGACGATGACGCTCCCGGGAATCGCCGGTATGATTTTGACCGTCGGCATGTCCATCGATGCAAACGTGATTATTTTCGAACGTGTACGTGAAGAACTCCGCGAAGGCAACAAGGCTCGCATGGCGATAGCCAAGGGCTACGAAAGGGCGTTCAGCGCTATCTTCGACTCGAACCTGACGACTTTCCTCACTGCGCTCATTCTCTACAAGGTCGGTTCCGCTTCGGTCAAGGGTTTCGGTCTCACGCTGATGATCGGTATCGCGGCTTCGATGTTCACCGCCCTGACGGTTACGCGCGCCATCTTCGACATCAAGCTTGCCAAGCAGGATTCGAATACGATTTCGATTGGAAACGGAATTTCCGCCTTGAACAATGCGCACCTCTCGATTATCAGCCGAGCGAAAGTCTTTGGAGTGCTTTCCGCAGTCTTGATTCTCGCTGCCTTTGGACTTGCGATTTTCAAGGGATTCAACTTCAGCATCGACTTCACGGGTGGTACGGTTTTCCGCGTCCAGTATAACGATTCCAAGGATCATATCCAGGATTTGAACGATGTTCTCGCCAAGTTCAATGTGACAGACGGAACGGTCCGCGCTGTGGGCGGCACATCTATCCAGAACGCTTACGAAGTTTCCGTGAAGAGCGAAAAGGGACAGGATGTCGTGAAGGCTATCGATTCCGACGACAATGTCCACATCCTTTCCCAGAACGATGTCGGTGCGACAATCGGAAAGGAACTTCGCTTCAACGCAATTCTCGCTGTTGTCTTCGCCTGGATTGCGATTTGTCTCTATGTCTGGTTCCGCTTCGGAAAGCTCGGTCTGGGCTTCGGTCTCGGAGCGATTATCGGCCTGATTCACGATACGATTATCACAGTCGGCATGATTTCCCTGATGGGGCTTTCGGTCGATGGCGCCCTGATCGCTGCGCTTTTAACGATGATCGGCTACTCGGTAAACGATACGATTATCAACTACGACCGCATTCGTGAAAATGTCCGTCTGCACGGTTCTGCAAACTTTGCGGGACTTGTCGATTCCTCGGTTTCGCAGTGCTTGAGCCGAACCGTCATCACGTCTTTCTCGACGCTCTTTGTGTGCATCATCCTTGCGGTGATGGGTGGTTCCTCGATCCGCGATTTCGGTATCGTGATGTCGTTCGGCGTGCTGATTGGAACGTATTCTTCCATCTTCATCTGCTCGCCGTTTGTCGTGTGGTTCAATTCCCGCGTCCGCCGCATCGTGTAATTTTTGCAAATAATTTCCGAAAGACCTAGGCGCTGGCCCGGGTCTTTTTTATTTTTGGGGCGAACCCGAAGCGTCCATCATTCAAGAAGGCTCGTATGCACAAGTATTATAAAATCGAGAATGGCCGCATCACGCAAGCCGAGGACGAAGATTCCGCGGACATCGTGCTGATGGGAAGTCCGAGCCCTGAACAGCGGGGCGCTCTGGTCAAGAAGTACGAAATTGCCGAGCACACAATCGCTTCCGCTTTCGACAATGACGAGCTTTCCCGTGTGGAATATGACGATGATTTCATCACGATAGTTTTTAAGAAACCGCGCAACTACACGTCTGCGGACAATTTCGAGTTCCGGGTGGAATCTTTCGGGATATTCCTTTTTTCGGACTGGGTGCTGCTTCTTTCTGATGCGGAACTCCCGCTGATGGATCCGCGCCGCTTTTCGAAAATCGACAGCCTGAATACATTTGTCATCAAGCTTTTGAACTATTCCGTCTATCATTTCAACGAGCATTTGAAAATCATCAGTCGGATAAGCGACGAGCTGGAGGACAAGCTCCAGAACACGCTCGACAATAAATATCTGCAATACATGTTTACGCTGAACAAGGGCTTGATTTATTACGTCAGCGCGCTGAACTCCAACGAGGCTCTTTTGAAAAAACTGCAGATGGGTCGCGGAATGCATTTCGACGAAAACGAGCGCGAACTCTTGGACGACGTGGTGATTGAAAATCGGCAGAGTCTGCAGCAGGCGGAAATCTATGCGAACATTCTTGCTTCGTTGATGGATGCGCGGGCGAGCGTCGTGAACAACAACATGAACGCCTTGATGAAAACGCTAAACGTTATCACGATTGCGATTACGATTCCGACTTTCGTCGCGAGTATCTTCGGGATGAACGTCGCGTTTCCCTTTGGGCTTGGCCCGGAAAATCCCTATTCGTTCTGGATTATCGCAGCGATTTTTGTCCTTTCGGTTGCCGGAGTTCTTTTTGTGTGGCGTAAGCGCAAGTAACTTCCGATGAAAAAATTCTCCCGACTGTTCATCGTCAATTCCTATGTTCCGAAAATTCTGCTCGCTGCGTTTATCGGCCTTGTGACGGGCGGCGTTGCGGTCGTCTTTCGTCTTTGCCTGGAACATACGTCTTCGTTTGTACACAATACGTTCACCGGCTGGACGCTTTATGCGGCTCCGGCTGTCGGCGGGCTTCTGTGCGGCCTGTTTCTTTTTGTCGTGACGAAAACTCCCGAGGCTTCCGGGCAGGGGACCGATCGTTCTATTTATGCGTTCCACCATCACGGCGGAGTTCTTAGAAAGCGCGTTGCGCCGGTAAAGCTTATCGCTAGCACGATTACGCTCGGCAGCGGTGGCAGTGCGGGCTATGAAGGTCCCGTTTCGCAAATCGGTTCGGGAATAGCCTCCCTGATCTGTCGCCTTTTCAAGATGCCGCGAGCGGTCCGTCGGCAGTTCGGTCTTGCGGGAATGGCCGCAGGTCTCGGCGCGATTTTCAAGGCTCCGCTTTCGGGGGCGCTGACATCGGTCGAAATTCTCTACCGCGAAGATTTTGAAAGCAGTGCATTTGGCACGTCGATTGTCGCTTCGGTCGTCGGGTTTGCCGTGTATTCCAGCGTTTTTGGAACGGCTCCTACGTTCAATGTGCCAGACTTTTACTTTGCCAACGGGATTGAAC
>CAVKXR010000041.1:0-14624 GCA_963660275.1 Oscillospiraceae bacterium | reverse complement strand
GGTCTGTGTAATACTATGATGTATTTGCAAAGACGGAGACATTTCTCTAAAACAGTTCTTTTCGTAGCAAGAAGAGGTTTCATTTTTCCAAACAATTGAATTATACACAACACCATTGCGACTATTTATCGCTGAAAAGCCTTGCGCTTGATTGCCAAAAAAAGTAGCATTCGCTATTCGAACATAATCATTCGATTTCAAAGCCCCACCAAATTTTGAAGTTTTATTTTGACTAAATATGACATTTTTCGCCACAAAGTTTGAACGCACAAAAATTGCGCCACCATCTTCATTCGATTGATTTTTTTCAAATACAGCATTATACACATCTATGTAATCTCCATACATAGCCCCCCCAAACTTAATGGCTTTATTTTTACCAATATAGACATTTTCCAAATTTATCGTATCGGAAGCAAAGACCGCACCGCCAGCACCTCCAGATTTCGACGAAGAAACCAGAAGATTTTTAAGCCCGAGCTTCTGGCTGTTCGAATAAATCGCACCGCCGTCACCGGCATTGTATCCGTTCGCGATTCGGAAACCGGTCAAGCTGCGCGGAGAGCGGCCCTCTATCTCGACGTGGGCGGCATTCCCCAGATCGATCAGGGGCAGGTCGTCTTCGGAAGACAAGTCCCCCAGGTTTTCCGTGTTGCCGACAAGCTCGAAGCCCACTTTCCAGGGGACGACGCTGTCCGGGAAACTTTCCATGGCGTTCCAGGTCCCGCCGGCCATGTTGATTTCCCGACCGGTCGTTCTTGCCGTTTCGAGAGCCTTTCCAAAATCGCCGACAGCCGTCGCCGCGGTCATCCCGTCACAACCCAGCCTGCACGGCGTCTGCGGATTCCAGTAGATGCGGTAATTCGCATTTTTCAGAAAGTCAAACCGATAGCTGCTGCGGAACGCTTCGGAAGGGAATCCCGCCACCGGGTTCCGCCTAAGCGACACTTCGACAGAAACTTCCGAAGACGAAAGCTCGACAACCCTTGAAGGGCCGCCGTTCACCGTGACCTGGAGGCTGTCCGCATAGACGAACATCTCTATCCTGGACAGGGAAGGCGAAACCTGGGAACGGTAGCGAAACCTTCCCGGTTCGAAAAACGGCCCGAAGTGCTCTTCGCTGTGGGAAATCTCCCTGGCGCGAGGTTCCCTGGACACGGTCGATTGCGGCTCGATCGTGAACTTTCCCGCATAGACGCCGCCGACGAGATGCGAACGGGAGGGGATGCGCACGCAGGCATCCGGGGCGACAAATCTTCCGAAATAAAGACCGTCGGTCCCCATATCGACATTTTTCCCGGACACATTCCATAAAATTTCGCCCGGGTTTCCTCCGGTAACGGAGAAACGGTTCCTGTCGCCGAAGCGGACGCTTCCGGACACGCCGACCGTAACCGGCCCTGCGGACAGGTCGAAAGCTATTTCGGCATCGGGTTCCGTGTAAAAGTACTGGAACGTATAGGATCCCGAAGAAAAACGGATTCTGGACTTTGCCGCGGCGTAAAAGGTCCCGTAGCTCCCGGGCGGAAGCACAACGGATTGTTCCAACCCGACAGAGACCGGGGAAATCCCGGGAACGACGTTCGGGACACCGAATGCGGGTTTCGATAGTTTGGCGACGCTTTTCGTCTTCGCGGATACGCCGTTCTGCTCCACGCACGAATGCCCATAGCGCAAACCGCCATCAATCCTTGCGCGTTCCCGCAGGAAGCACTCCGCCGCGACATCGACATCGCCGAAGACTTTGGAGTCCGCCCCCAGTTCAAGCCTTGTCCCGAACACGCTCCCCAAAGACATGGAACCGTCCCGAAAATCGACAGTATCGGCTACGACCGCATAGTCCAGGTCTTCCCCGGGAAACGCAGGCAAATCGCCGGCTCCGACATCATCGCCGCAATCGAGGCAGTTCAGGCTGATGTCAGCGACATATACCGTTCCCGTAGCCTTGCCCAGGTTGAACTCGAACCGGGCGTTGCTTACGCTTCCCGACTGCATCGTGAAGGTTCTCGTCACCGTCTTTCCGTTCGCAGTCGCCACGACCTCGCCGAATTCGGCAAACGCGTCATACGGAAACCCGTCCCTGCCAATGCGAACTTCCACGTAGCGCCTACCGCTTACGCCCTGCAGAAAGAACCGAACTTCGTAAGTTTTCCCGGCCCGCAGCTCGATGCTGCTCCTGGTTAGCTGCACGTGCCAATAATCGGAGCCTCCGTCCGTCACGGAGACAAAGCCCTCGCTGAATATCGCGTAGGCTCCGTGGTAGGTGGCAAGGTTCCATTCCGAATGGGGAAACTGCAAAGCAAGAACATTCCCCAGGGACACGAGAAGAAGCAGGAAAAAGATGCGCAGGTGCATTGATTTAGAGATTTTTTTCATGAGAATCGAAATATAACAAGTTGGAACGATTTTTCAAAGCTTCGCACGCACAAAAAAGACCATCAACAACGACGGTCTCTCTTCAAAAATAATCCGCTACATCAACGCGTATTTCAGCACGAAGAGCACGGTCAGGATATACATAATCCAGTGGATATCTTTTCGCTTTCCGAGGACAAAGTTCAGCACCGTATAAGAAATCACGCCGAACATGATTCCGTCCGAAATCGAGTAGGTCAGAGGCATCGCGACGATGCACAGGAACGCCGGAATCGCCTTGGAATAATCCTTGAATTCGATTTTCGATACAGAGCTTATCATGTAAAAGCCGACGATGACCAAGGCCGGAGCCGTCGCAAATCCGGGAATCGCCAAGAATACCGGAGCGAAAACAATCGATACGATAAAAAGGAACGCAGCGAAGATGGACGTAAACCCGGTCTTTCCTCCGGCGGCAACGCCCGCTGCGCTTTCGACAAAAGTTGTCGTGGTCGAAGTTCCGAGGATGGCTCCAAACGAAGTCGCGATGGAATCCGCATAGAGAGCACCCGAAATTCGCGGAAGCTTTCCGTTCGCATCCAGGAAGCCGCCTTTGAGCGAAACGCCGATGAGCGTTCCGAGCGTGTCAAACAAATCGACAAAGAAAAAGGCGAACATCACGACAAAGAAGTCCAAGGATTTGACGAGGGTCCAGCCCGAAAAATCCACGGCTCCATTTACCGAATGCGTCCAAGAAGAGGGATGGAAAATGGCAAAGGCAATCGATCCGAATTCCGAGAAAGTCTTGCCCAAATCGCTGAAGTAGTTTCCGAAATGCGGGACCACGGAGAAAAATCCTTTGGAGGCATCCGGCACATAGATTCCCACAAGTTCCGCGAGAACGCCGAGGAACCATGTGATGAACATACCGAGCAAAATTCCCGCCCGAATCTTTTTCGAAACGAGGAAGCCCGTGACAATCGTGCCGATAATAGCGAGGAGCGCCCAGATTCCCGTCGTGTGAAAATCCGCCCGGTGGAAGTTGATGAGCGTTACGAGCGTCGCATCGGAATTGACGACAATCTTTGCCCCCTGAAACGCGATGAACGTGATGAAAAGCCCGATGCCCACCGCCACGGCGGACTTGAGCGAAAGCGGAATCGCGTTAAAAAGGCTTTCCCGGACAGACGTGAGCGAAAGCGCGAGAAAGACAATTCCTTCGACAAAGACGGCGAGCAGGGCAAATTGCCAGCTGTAGCCCATCGTGATGACGACCGTGTAAGAGAAAAACGCATTCAGCCCGAGACCAGGCGCAAGTACAAAGGGATAGTTCGAAAAGAGCGCCATCAGGGTCGATCCGAGAGCCGCCGCGAGAGCCGTCGCGATGAAAACTCCGCCCTTGGGCATTCCCGAAGCGGAAAGAATGCTGGGGTTTACCGCAAGGATATACGCCATCGTCATGAACGTGGTGAGACCCGCCAGAATTTCGGTTCGAACGCTGGATCGGTTCTCGGCAATTTTGAATAATTTTTCAAGCATAGATTCTCCGTCGAATAAAAAAATCTCAATGTCCGGGCAGCTTCACGAGAGACGTCACATCGTATTTCGACAATTTCTGTCTGCCGCCCAAGTCAAAAAGTTCCACGATAAAAAGCGTTTTCGCAACGGTTCCGCCGACGGTTTCCACCAGGGAAGCTGCGGCATTCATCGTTCCGCCGGTCGCCAGCAGATCGTCAAAAAGGACGACTTTCTGCCCGGGCCTTATCGCGTCGCGGTGCATTTCAATGGTCGCGTTGCCGTATTCCAGTTCATATGTCGCAGAAACCGTTTCGCGCGGGAGCTTCCCCTTTTTCCGGATCGGGACGAAGCTCTTGTGAAAATGCTCGGCGAGGCTCACCCCGAACAGAAAACCTCTCGCTTCAAGCCCGGCGACAACATCAAATTCGACGTTCTCAAGCTCCTTGTAAAGGCTTTCAATGGCGAGATGGAGACCTTCGGGCGAGTCCAGGATTCCGGTGATGTCGCGAAAGACGATTCCCGGCTTCGGAAAGTCCAGGACGCTCACAATATAATCTTCCAAATTTTTCATGGCGGCGTAAATCTAGAATATCAAATCCACCAGTTTTTGGAGGAGCCAATCGACAGACCTTGCGGAACGCCTTGGGAAAATCGAAGTTTCGGTTTCGGCACGCCTGGGTTCCTGTCTAAAGGAATTTGAAATCGACTGTGGCAGCAAGTTTCCGCCCGCGGCAATCCAACGCTGGATCAGCTGCAATTCCCCGGCATCCAGATAGACTCCGTGATTACGGCAACGATCGACGATAACGCCTGAAAACTTTCCGTAATTTTCCCGGTTCATCAGCTTTCCGCAAACCGGACACGCCCGGTAAGAAACAGTCTTGTTGTAATCGAGCATTTCGCGCTTCAGCTGTTTCAACTTTTCCGCGTTGATATGGCGAACGGACGGAACCGTTTCGCGGACAATCGCATCCAGCTCCCCCGTATCCAGAAAAATCCCGAGGCAAGCCGGGCAGCGATCGATGTAAAACGGATCGTCTTCCTGCCCGATGTTTAGAACGTCCATTTCTTTTTTGCAAACCGGACATGTCCGAAATCTTTCCGGCGCATGGACCGTCTGGAAGCCTTTTGCCGAAAGATCGACATCGATTTTTGCGTGGCAGTAGCTGCACACCGGAACATTTTCGAGAAGCGGCGCACCGCAACATTTACAGGTCGCCATCGGGATCAGTCCTTCGGCAGCGGGGGCGGTTCCGTCGGGAAGAACGTTTTCCATTCGGGAAGTTCCCCGGCGAATTTCCAATCGGGAAGTCCCTCTCGCCAGAGCCGCGTTTTCCGCCCGACAACAGCGGTTTCGATGAGACGCTTCAGTTCGCTCTGCGGGACAGGACCCTTTCGATCATCTCCGTCTGCATAATACCAGAGCGTTTCCGCTTGCGATAGCGGAGGCGGGGCGGCGAACGTCCGAGCGACCTGTTGCGCCATTCCCATTCCAATGCCGAGCCCTATTCCGCCAGAAGCTTCGCCGGAATTTTTCGCCGCAGCTTCTGCGGCCATCGCAGCCTGAAAACGGGAAAAGTCCGACTCCCCGACAGCACTCATCGCGGCCCGTTTATCGATAGCGCGTTCCGTTTCTTCGGGAAGCGAAATGTTTTCCACTTTCATTTGCGAACAAATTAAGCCATAGGATTTAACCGCATCGGAAATTTTCGCCAACAATCTCTGCGAAAGTTCGTCATAGTGAGCCGCCAAATCCATCACGGGGATTTTCGCTTCGCCGAGAACATCCGCAAAACTGGAAACGACCAGATTCCGAATCTGTTCCGCAATCGTCTCCACGGAAAACTTTCCTTGCGTTCCGATGAGTTCGCGGATAAGGACCCGCGGATCCTGCACCTTGAGAGCATAAGAACCGAACGCCCGGACACGCACCATGGAAAGCGCCTCGTCCCGAACGATCACGGGATTACGCGTTCCCCATTTTAAATTGACAAAGCAGCGCGTGCTGATGAAATAGACTTCCGCCTTGAACGGGCTGTGAAATCCGTATTTCCAACCGAGAATCGTTGAAAGAATCGGCAAGTTCTCGGTTTTCAGTTCATACATTCCGGGCGAAAAGACGTCCGCCACTTTCCCGTTTGCGACAAAGACAGCGAGCTGCCCTTCGCGGACGACGAGTTTCGCACCGTTCTTGATTTCGTTTTGATAGCGCGGAAAACGCCACACCAAAACATCGGGCGCATTTTCAATCCATTCGACAATGTCAATCCATTCGCCTTTTAGTTTATCCAGAATGCCCATTGTGCAACTCCTTTCAATCTTCAAGAATTTACACAAAATTCGGGATAAGCGTTATCGATTTTTTTCTTCGATATTCCGACTTTTAAAAGCCGTAAACAGCAAGTCCGATCAACGCGGACACGAGAATCATCTTGATAGGACCGACCTTGAAAAACTTTGTACAGATAAAAGTCAGCGCAAAAAGTCCGACAGAAATCGCAAATTCCGGAAGGTTTTCAAACGCCGAACCGAAATTTTCCTTTGTCAAAAGCATCAGCGTCGCCGCCGCCAAAAGCCCGACAACTGCAGGGCGCAAGCCCTCGAAAACATGTTGGACAGCCGGATGGTCCTTGTACTTCATCAGGTAACGGCTGATGAGAATCATCAGGATAAGCGAAGGCAGCACGACGGCAAATGTCGCGGTACAGCTTCCGAGGATGCAGAGGAGTTTTCCCGCTCCCGCATTCTGCAAAGCGGTAAATCCGGCATACGTCGCCGAATTGATTCCTATCGGACCGGGCGTCATCTGGCTGATGGCGACAATATCCGTAAACTCGCCGGAAGTCATCCAACGGTGATTAAAAACGACTTCCCGCTGGATGAGCGAAAGCATCCCATAACCGCCGCCAAATCCGAAAAGCCCGATTTGAAAGAATGTGATGAAGAGCGAAAGGAATATCACTTTTGATTCTCCTTCCGCATGAACTTGCCGAAAAAGAAGCCGCCGATTCCTGCGCACAAAATAATCAAGATCGGCGAGACGCCCAGAAGCCAGATCAAAAGTGCGCTCACAATCGGAATCCAAATCGTGAAGCGGTTGAGCTTCGCCTTCTTTCCCAAGTTAAACGTCGGAACGGCAATCAGGGCGACAACCGCCGGGCGGATTCCGCGGAACATCGCAGCGACCATCGCATTGTCCTCGAACTGGTGAAAGAAAAGCGCAATCAAGAGGATGATGAGAAACGACGGAAGCGCGGTTCCGAAAGCCGTTACGATTGCACCTTTCACGCGATTCAGCCGATATCCGATAAAAATGCTGATGTTCACTGCAAAGATTCCGGGACAGCTCTGCGCAATCGCGAGGAGATCCAAGAAATCTTCCTTGGCTATCCACCGTTTCTTTTCGATGATCTCCGCCTCGATCAGCGGAATCATGGCGTAGCCGCCGCCGAGCGTAAACAGCCCGATTTTAAAGAATGTCAGAAAGGAATCCAGGTATAAATTTTGCGGTTTCATGGCTAGTTGAATCTTAGGAGAAGCGCAATTTCGAACGAAAGGATCTGTTCCGTGTGAGCGGTTTCGTCGTCGAGCTTTTCGTGAATCTGTCGGTATTCGACATAGGCGCTCATGCTCGCCATCTTGTTGAACTGGTAACCGGCGCTCGGGCGGATGAACCATTCGTGAACCCGCGAAGGAACGGTCCGCTCCGTTTTTTCAAGCTTCGGGAAATAGACCGTGTAGTCCTTCCCGTCGATGTTCCAATGCCGATAGACATCTCCCGCAGCCTCGTTTTTCTCGTTCATGTTATAACCGGAAACCGGCTCGTAGGATTCCCGAATCGTCTTCGTGTATTCGTAGCCGGCGGTGAGGCGCAGGTCGATATCGTTTTTCAGCTTGAAGTACCACTTCCAGAACTGGAATCCGCGTTTCGTTTTGAGCGGGTAGGAAATCGTCAAGTCGTTTCCGACATTGTAACCGAAATCCTTGTAAAGCGCGGTCGGCATCCACGGCGTGTAGAAATACTTCGTCGTATCCGAAAGATCTTCGACATTCGACGGCCAATTCGTCTGCGAGATGACTTCCTGCTTGGGACGGCGATCGGTAAATTCCAGCTTGAGATAGGTGTTGTCCTCGATGCGGATATTCTGCTGGGTGAGGAAGCTGATACGAATCAGCGGATTGAAATTCCACGTCGTCGTCCAACTGTCTTCCGCACTCTGGAAAGGTCTCGAAACCCGCGTATGCGTGTAATCGACCCGGTGCGTCGTGCTTACGCTGCGGAAAGAATTCAGGAATCCAACGCGCTGCGAAAAATTCGGAACTGTCACACCCACGCCCCACTTCGGCCAGACAATCGTCGAATCCGTATAGAGCGGATATTCGCGCGACTGGCTAAAGTCCTGCTTCCACTGCATATCCGTTACGATGCCTATGTTCCAGAAAGGAAGCGTGAATCCCGTCGAAAGGTTGAGCGTCCGGTTTACCGAATGGGTGAAGTTTCCCTGATAGACGAGCGTATCGACATGCCCGTTCCGGTATTGCGCAAAACGCGTGTAGTCGTTCCGATGGTCAAGTCCCATGTCGCCCGAAACGATGTTCCAGATTCCGCGGTTCCGGTAGCCGTTTCCGATGCCCAGACCGTAAAGATAATACTGGAACGGTGTCACGCCCTGCTCTTCGTAGAGCTGCGACAGGGTGAAGTTTTCGCCCACCGTGGAAATATCGACCGTCCACGCGGCCTTCACGTCTCGCCATTTGAGCTTTTCGAAGAATCCCGCAGCGGCGTTCTTGTCGCCAAAGAGCTTCAGGAAATTCACGATGCGGAAAGACGGCGTAAACTCGAAGCGGTTCGTCTGGGAAATCGTCCAGTAGTTCTTCTCGATCATCGTCGGATCGTACAGGTCATATTCGTCGGGAATCGTCTTTTGCTGCCGGAACGAAGACGTAAACGAGAATGTCATCGGGAGGAAGGGAATCACCGCCGGGCTGAATGTCGTCTTGAATTGCTGGCTGCGGCTGCGTTCGTTCTTGAGGATACCGTAAGCGCGACCGTATTCGCGATGCCCGACGCTATCGACCTTGTAATAGACCGTGCTGTCGTACAGAATCCGGTAGGTGCTCGGATCGTCCATGTCGATTAAAGCCGTATCGCCTTTCGCATTGACCACCGCGACCGTATCGTAGGGAATGATGACAACGCTGTCCGGCGAGACATAGACCTTTCGGTCCGTATGGTCAAAGTCGAAGATATCGTCCGCGGCAAACAATCCGCCGTTCTTGAATGTCCAGAAATTTTCCTTCGCAAAATCTTCCTGGTCGCCGCCGCCATACATATCGCGCGAAATGTTCAAGCTGTAACTGGTCGAAAGGAAGGGGAAAATGTTCCAGCGGAGGTTCGCCTTGTGCGAAAGATCCACCGTGTAAGTGACGGTCTTTGACGTCTGCGGTTCCGTAAAGTCCGGGTCGCGCTCCTGGTTTACGTAGCGGATGTAGCTCAGGTCGAAAAGGGTGAGGTCTATCGTCTGCGGCCACGGTTCAAACGATGCGTCGGAGAAACTCTTCGCCCACGACGAATTTTTCAAGAAGCTGAAAGGCTTGTAATTGAATCGGTTAAAGGTTCCGAGGCTGTATTCGATGATCGTGTGATACGAATAGGAGGAATCCGCGGATGTCGTCGAGCGGGACTCGGTTTCCGTATAGCTGTAGCTCCACGCCGGACGCTCCAAGAAAATCTGCGAAAGGACTTCCTTGACGGGGCTTGATTCTTCCTTGTAATCCTTGCTGTAGCTAAAGCTGAAGCGACGCGTGCGGCTGAACGACTGGTAACCGCGGGATTCCGCATCGTCGCGAAGTTTCTGTTCATCGTCGGCGTTTTCCACGGTCAGCTTGCCGTCCCAAATATCTTTTGCAAAGTCACCCAGGTTATCATGCGAAAGTTCCAGATCGTCCGTCGGCTTCAGGTAAGGCCGCTCCGTCGTGCTGCTGTAGCCGATGCTCATCGGCATGTGGAAGCCTTGTTCGTCGGCAAAGAACTTGTTCCAGTTCACGCTCGCGTCCGCGGCGATGTCCAGCTTGGACTCCGCTTCGGAAAGCGTCGGCTTGGGCGACGATCCGCTTGTCGAAAGCGTCGCAAAGTTTCCGTCCTGGTAACGCGCCGAGGCGGAAACAGAAAGGAAGTCCGCAAAATTCGCCTGGCCCGAAGTGCGGAACGCATAGCCCCAGTCGTTGTCCATTCCCGAAAGCCGCAAATCGTCAATCCAGAATTCACCTTCGAGGTCCGCCGGCGAAGCGTCCTCGTCTGCGATAATCACAAAGCGAATCCAGTCCACCGAAGTCGTCGAAGGGTTTCCGACAAGCTTCAGGACTTCTTCCCTTTCACCGCCGATGGAATCGACGACCGCTTCGAGGAACGGCGGACGGCGCCCTTTCTTCAGATCGGAAAACGCGGAGAGCTTTTCGGAGAACGCGTTCGCAAGCCAGTTCCGTTCGTGGCAATCCGCAGCCCGCTCCGCTGCCGAGCAGTTGATCTTCACCGGCCTAAAGCTCCACTCGTAATAATCCGTCGAGCCTTCCAGCGAGCCTTCGCCGAACTGGAAAGCGAAGCGCACCGGCGTCCGCGTCGCATCGGTCGTGTAATGGATTTCCATCTTGAGTGTCTTATATTTCGTCAAGTCCTTTTCGTCCGAATCGAAAGTCCGCGTCGCACCGACCGACTGTCCCGGCGAAAGGTTCTTATACGTCAGGACTAGAGCCGTTTCCTTCAACGCGGCGTTTGTCTCCGAATCGCGTTCCGTCTTGGTATTCGGGCTTTTGTAATACGTCCCCGAGTTTTCGCGGTTGTTGATCGTCGAAACGTTCAGGTATGTCGTATCGGATGTTGTCGTCGAACCGGAAATATCCACTTCGCTGCCGTCGATGATTGCCGTCTGCGAACCGCCCGTCGAAGAAGTGACGAACTTGCTCGAAACGTTTGACGCTTCCCAGGAATTTCCCATCACGCCCAGCTTCACGATCTGCACCTTCGCCTCGGCAACGCCGTTGTTGAGCTTTCCCATCCAGAGCCTCGAAAACTGCGCCTGGGTCAAAATCGTCTGGTAACTTTCTCCGTTTTTGGAAACGACCGTATCAAACTGGTCGAGCGGAATTTTCCACTTGCGCCAGCCATTCTTGAGCGTTTCAAAATGCGCATCGTCGTTGTCGGAAAGGTCTATCCGGTAGCGGACAAACCCGATGTCCGTGTCGAGCGAGCCGTTCTTGTTGATATCTTCCGTATCGTAAGCGCGTTCGCCGGAGTTGCCTTCCGTCCCGTTGATGGCGACCGGCGGATCGCTGTCGTCGTCGAGGCTGTCGTCAAAGTTGTCCCGAGCGATATCCGTATTCGTCGCATCGGAATTTGCACTCGTCTTGATGGTGCTTACGCAACCGTTCATGCGGCAGTCCCAGACGGTCAGATGTTCGTCCGACCCGGAAAGCCCGTCGAGGCCCTTATCGTGCAGCGCAGTCGTCGTGCCCAAATCGTTTTCACCGTCATATTGCCCGTTCGGCGCATCGCCGTTGATGGAAAGGTCCTCGCTCACAAGCCCCAAATCCAGGTAGATGCTTCCGACATTTCCCCGTGCGACGACTTCGATATACTTCATATCGCTCAGGTCCTGGTAGTAGCTTGAATTCGGGCGCATGATGCCGCCCCAGCTGTTGCCCATCAAATTGTCGTTCGGGCGGAGCGTGAGCTTCAAAACCGTCAAGCGCTGGTTATCGACATCGCTGTTTCCGACCGTCGGGTAGATGTGCTTGTAGAGAACCGTGTTGTTGCTGTGCCAGATGAACTCGCCCTTGTGCTTGTAATCCTGGTTTTCGATGTAAGTGCTCGGGTCCGTATCGACTCCCCCCGGAGGCGAAGCCTGGTACCAGGAAAGCCTCGACAGCGGATAGACAAGCCCCGATTCGCTGCTTTCGAAATCTTCGAGGAGAGCCGTCTTGCCGCTGCTCGTATTCGCATCGTGGTAGCTGCTCGCAAATTCCGTTTCAAAGCGCCAGTTCGAAGCGGCCTTCGTCTCGATTCCGGGAATCCAGTTCACCACGTCCGTCATCCACTTCGTCGTATCCTGCAAGCGCAGGTTCATGCCCCAGAGGAAGCTCGAATAAGGCTCGCTCCCGAGCGTCGGCGTCGAAGCGGTCGTGCTCTGGCTCTTGTAGAGGGCCGTGATGCCGAAGAGCGACCCGTCTCCAAACCCATACCGCGAAAGGGGAAGTTCCGCGCGAGCGCCGAGAAGCACCTTGTTGTCGATTTCGAACAGAGGTTCGCATTCGAATTCCACCGAGATTTCCTTGTTCGGGTCGAGAGCCGTCTCGCTCAAGAGCTCGATTTGTCCGAGTTCGTAGTTCACGTCGTAATCCACGCCGCGGGTGAGAACCGTCGAACCGGCCTTCAACTTTTCCGAGCCTTCCGAAATGTCCATGCAGCTGCCAGCGCTGACGGAATAGCTCGAATTCGGATCGCGCACACTGATGACCGAGTTGCGCCTCTTGCCAACGCTTTCAAAATAGAAGCGGTTCGTGTACTTGGACGCGATATTTGAAACGGGAAGCGTGTAAAGATTCGCCATCGCCGCAGAAGAATCCACGTTGCGGAAAGGTTCCAGGCAGTTTTCCCGTGCACGCGCCGAAGAATTCGCCCCGGAATACAACGAAAGCGGGCGGCAGGGCAGCCACATTTCGCCCGTATAAGAACCCGAAGCGTCCTTTTTGAAAATCGTCGCGTCGCCGGTCAAAACGGTTCCCGTCGTCGAATCGACCAGCCCGAGCGTTTTCAGGTAGGAACTCGAAACGCCCGACTTGTTCTTTAGGCGGAGCACGAAGCTCGATGCGCTCTCGTCCGAAATCCCGACCGAATAGACGTTCCGGAGCATCAGCTTGTCGATACCTTCGAGTTCCGAAAGCGTCGCGTCCCACTGGATGAGGACAACTCTCGAATTGTTGTTCACCGTCGTCCCGGAGCGGCCCGTCCCGTCGTCCGAGAAGCTCGCCGCGATAAGCGTATTCTTGTTCGCCCCGAGAACTTTCACGATGCCCGTTTTGCTGTCGTAGGAATAGTCGTTCGCAGACATCGGCACTAGGCGGTCGATTTTCTTTTCGATGCGCGCGCCCGAAGGCGTCACATAGACCGCCGTGATGTTTTCCACGACATTCGTCGTCGTGTTGGTCGGTGCGCGGCGGTAAAGCTTCAGGTTCGTCGCCACATACGGAGACGTGCTGCGTCCGGCAAGGCCCGCGCTGACATAATTGCTCCGCGCTTCCTGGTTCAGAAAATAGTAGCGGTAAGCGATAAACTGCTTGTCCTGAATCTGAAATTCCGTCGTGCTGGTGCTCGCGTTGATCGTGTACTTTTCCTGGCTTCCACCGTCCTGCGAAGCGATAGTCGTAAGCCACCAGTCCCCGAGCTTCCATTCGGCCTTGATGCCGAACAGCCCCTTGTGATTTTCGGAATATCCCGTGAGTTCCGTTCCGGGAAGCGCAAGCGACGTCGTACCGGCCTCGATGCGCTGCAAGATGTAATCCTCGAATTCGTCCTTGTAGGATTCCTCGTACACGACCCGAATCTGATTCTTCGCCCCGAGACCGCTTTCCACGTTGTTCACTTCCACGGTGATATACGGACCGATTTTTCCCTTGACCATAAAGCTCGGGTCATAGGAAAGCGTCGGGCTGGGGAACAGGTTGTCCTTGGTGCTGCCCGGAGCGTCGTCCTTTTCGCCGCGGCCCGAAAGCCGGATATCCATCGTACCTTGCAACATGAGCTTCGGCTTGTCCAGCCCAAAGTCCTTCATCCACGAGGGCATGTTGATGGGAATGTCTATATCGTAAAGCGTCGCGCCTTCCGGGGCGGCATAGCCGCCGTCCTTCTGCCCGGCAAAGGAGTTCAGCCACAGGCGGTTGAATCCGATGTCATACATGTCCGAAACGTAAGAGGCAATCTCGGGGTAAGTCGCGGACCACATTTCCGCCGTATCGCGGCTGATCGGGTTCACATACTTTTTGGAGACTTCCATTTCGCGGTTTTCAAAGTCGATGTTGTGCTCGAACCGTTCGCTCTTCGGGGGATTCATCAGCCGGTCGCTCTGGCCCACACCGCTCTTCGGAACCAAATCCGAGAGAGGAGTCACGCTCGGCGGGAGCGGAATATACTGGACGGAACTTTTGCCCGAACTAACCGCATTTTCGGACACAGCGGAATCCGCCGGCTCGGCAGGAGACAGCGAAACCAACAGGGCAAAAGCGGCTAAAAGCCTTTTCATTTTCGTTTCGATCCGGACATCATCATACATGCGAGGCAAAAAACGCTTTTCAAAATACAGAAAAAGCGCCTTTCCGCCCACAAAAGCCGATAGAAAGTAATAATTTTTATCCCTTTTGTTTGAGTAAGCAGGATGAGGAACGCGAGGTTATTAGAACTTAGAGCAGAGTTGATAGTGGAGAGTTATTAGTGAATAGTCGATAGTAGTCAGGAATCAGAAAACAGGAATCAGTGGGACACGGAACACGGTAAGCGGGACGAGGGACGTTTGAGCGAGCAGAAAAACAGCTCGCTAACCTGTCATTGCCAGGCATAGACCTGTCAAATGTCATTATCGGGCTCGATCCGGCAATCTCTCCAACCTGTCATTATCGGGCTCGACCCGATAATCTCATTCCATACAAGGGATTCCCGTGTCTGCGTCCGCCGCGGCGGACAAGCACGGGAATGACATCGT
>CAVKXR010000040.1:0-14644 GCA_963660275.1 Oscillospiraceae bacterium | reverse complement strand
TTGGCCTTTCGCAACTCGGAAAGGTCCCCCTACCTTGCCCCTCGCCGGGTAGGCCAGCCTGTCGCCAGGCGGAAAAGGGTCGCTTCGCGACAAAAGCCTAGATGGGCAAGCGTCCAAAGCCTTTCGCCAAAAGGAAAAAGTCCGCTCAGACTCCCCACGTCCCTCTCTCCGTGTTCCGCGTCCCTTCTAACTACTATCCACTAATTCCTGACTCCTGATTCCTATCCACTATTAACTATTTCCTCGTTTCCGAATCTCATTTTCTAAATTTTCGCCATGAAAAAGGTTGTTTTTTTCTTGATATTCGTTGCGTTACTTTGTATGTATTTCGTACAAGGTAATTTTTTGAAAAAATCCGACAAGACTTTGGTTGCCGCGTGCCAGGAAGTTCCTGCGCTTTCCCTCTCCGATGCAAAAAATTTCGGCGTGGATTTCTGTGGAGGCTTTCGAATCCTCTGGGTGAAAAACGGAAATTCATCGCCGCCTCGCTGGATTCTCCTCGATTCCTTGTCCGCGGAATCCTTGCCCCAAAATATCGCTGAATATCCGAAGATTAAAATTCCGGTAAATCGGATGGTCTCGCTTTCTTCAACGTATCTGGGCTACTTGAAACTTCTAGGCGTCGAAGATCGGATTGTCGGTATCGATTCCAGAAAATATGTCGCGGACAGCTTGTTTTATGCCCGTGTCGCATCCGGAAAAGTCCGGGAAGTCGGCAGTGCGGACGCCTCGCCCGAAGCGATTTTTGAACTTTCCCCCGATGCGGTTTTTGCGTTTTCGACAGGAGGTTCCGTCTATGACATGTTCCCGAAGCTCGAACGCCTGAAAATGCCTGTCGTGCTGACTGCGGAATGGGTAGAACGTTCTCCGCTTGCCAAGGCGGAATGGGTCAAGTTCTTTGGAATTCTTGCGGGTCGAGAGGCTTTTGCCGATTCGCTTTTTCTTGGGATGAAGGTTCGCTACGAAGCTTTGCGCGCGCGGCTGGATTCCGTTGCGACGCGACCTGTCGTTTTCACCGGGACGCCTTCTTCCGGGACGTGGTTCGCTTCGACCGGGGACAGTTACATGGCGAACCTGATCCGCGACGCCGGCGGAAAGTATCTCTGGGCATCGGATTCTTCGGAAGGATCGCTTTCCATGTCGTTCGAAAAGGTCTTCCAAGACGTTCAGGAGGCGGATGTCTGGCTGAATCCCGGCGGTGCTTCTAATCGCAAGGAACTTCTTGCACGTGAACCTCGGCTGGAACGCTTTCCCGTGTGGACATCCGGCGAAATTTATGAATACGATTTGCGCAAAGGTCCCGAAGGCGGTCTGGATTTTTACGAAAGCGCGGTTGTCAAGCCCGATTCCCTATTGTTAGACGTGGCGAAAATTCTCCATCCGGCGGATTTTTATTCGGATGCGCCCAAATGGTATCGCAAACTTTCTAATATTTAATTCGTATGGCAGTGCATTCGAGCATCGGCGACTGGATTTCGGCATCCTATGAACGGGAAGTGCCGTTTTTGCAGCAGATTCCGCGGGAGTCTGCGGACTTCTTTCTGCTGAATTCGCAAATTCGGGAATACGAAGCGGGCGACGTGATTATCACCGGGAACAGCGAAGGCGAAACGTTTTGCGTTCTCCAGAGCGGTCGCGCGCAAATCTGCGGCAAGATGCTTTCGGACGGGCATTACAACGTGCTTGCCTGGCTCGAAGCGGGCGCGTGTTTCGGCGAGATGTCCATCATCTGCAACGAGAGGACCAGCAACACGGTCGTCGCCGCCGAGGACTGCACGGTTCTTCACCTTTCAAGGGACGCTTTCATCAAGTTTCTCGAAAAGAATCCGAGCATCATGGTTTGTCTGTACAAGATTGCCGCGGACAGGCTTCGCGCAAAGAACCAGGCGCTCGACGAATTTGAAAACCTTTCCCTTCTCGCGAGCGCAAAGGTCTTGCCGTTTATCGATTTTGCGCAGACGCTCGAAAAGAGCCGCATCACGGGAACGGTCCTTTTTGAATGCAACGGGACGACCGGATTCATCGCGTTCAAGGATGGGCGAATCTGCTGTGCGAAATGCGGGAGATTAACCGGCCCGGACGCTCTTGAACAGATGCTTTCCTGGAGCGACGAAACGCTCTTCAAGTTGGACACCCACCTGATGCCCGATACGGTAAACATCAGCCAGGAATCCGACACGACAAGCTTGATTCTGGATGCTTTGCGAAATATCGACGAAAGGCAGAATCAAAAGAAATAAAAACAACAAAAGGAAAAACGTATGAATTATGCAGACGCAGGTGTTTCCCTTTCTCGCGCGGACCAGGCGATGGTCGGTGTGAAAAAGTCCGTCCGTTCCACGTTCAACCAGGGCGTTCTGGGCGATGTTGGAAATTTCGGCGGGCTTTTCACGCTCAAGCATCTCGGCCTCAAGGACCCTGTCCTCGTGAGTTCCGTCGATGGCGTCGGGACGAAGCTCAAGGTCGATATCGAAATGGGAACGCATACGCTTCCGGGGCAGGACATCGTGAACCACTGCTGCAACGATATTCTGGTCCAGGGCGCACGTCCGCTGTTTTTCCTCGACTACGTGGCGATGGGAAGCCTCGAACCGTCCGTGATGGACAGCATCGTCGTGGGCATGGCGAAGGCTTGCCGTGAAAACGACATGGTTCTCATCGGCGGTGAAACGGCGGAAATGCCGGGCTTCTACGCTAAAGGCGATTACGATATTTCGGGAACGATCGTCGGCGTCGTGGAACGCGAAAACATCATCGACGGTTCGCACATCCATCCGGGGACAAAGATCCTCGGGCTTCCTTCGACGGGCCTCCACACGAACGGCTATTCGCTCGCCCGCAAGGCTCTCTTTGATGTCGCCGGCTACACGGTGAAAAGCAAGGTCGAAGGTCTCGATGGGACAATCGGCGAAGCGCTGACCGTTCCGCATAGAAGCTATTACAAGAGCCTCATCGACTTGACGAACGCAAAAAAGATCGACGGGATGGTGCACGTCACCGGTTCGGGCTTCCAGGGAAACATTCCGCGCATCCTTCCGGAAAACGTCGATGTGGTCATCGATCGCTCCGCATGGCAGGTCCCCGCAATTTTCAAGCTTATCCAGCAGGCGGGCACTGTCGAAAAGGACGAAATGTATTCGACGTTCAACATGGGCATCGGAATGCTCCTCTTTGTCGATGACGCAAACCTCGCCGAAGTCGAAGCGCACCTCAAGGCGAAAAACGAGCCGTTCTACATGGTCGGCGAAGTCGTAAAAGGTTCGCGCAAGGTTCTCTTCCGCGACTAGAAATTTCGTACAAACGAATCTGACGCTTCCGAACAGGGAGCGTTTTTCATTTTCTTTTGACCGCTTGCTCTATCGAGCCGTTACGGGAAATTCTATATTCGTAACTTTTTAGCGGATCCCGTCTGGGATTCGAAGAGTTTTTCTTATTTAGGAGTTTGAATGGCTATTCAGAATTCGAAGCGTGGCATTTTGATCAGTATGACACCTTATGAAAAGAGAATTGCTGTCATGGAAAGCGGAGAACTCGCAGAACTCGTCGTCGAGAGTGCGGAGTCCAACCGGGTTCTGGGCAATATCTACAAAGGCGTCGTGCAAAAGGTGCTCCCTGCGCTGAAAGCCGCGTTTATTGACATTGGGCTTGAAAAAGCCGGCTTCCTCCACCAGGAAGATGCCATAGACCGGAACATCCTGCTTTCCCGCGAATACGGAGACAAGGATGACGAAAATACAGTCGGGGAAGAACTTTCGATCGATCAGATTTTGCACGAAGGTCAGGAGATTATGGTGCAGGTGGTCAAGGAACCGATTAGCACCAAGGGTGCCCGTTTGACGACGCACCTGAGCTTTGCGGGCAGGTTCCTCGTCTGTATGCCGGGAACGAACTTTGTCGGAGTTTCCAAGCGCGAACGCGACCCGAAGAAACGCCGCGAGTTCAAGAAGGTTGTCCGCCGTCTGAAAGGACCGGATGTCGGCTACATCGTCCGCACGAACGGGCTTTCCGAAAGCGAGCTGGAAATTTCCAAGCAGATGCGCGAACTCGAAGCGAAGTGGGACGCGACCAAGTACAACTTTGCGCACCAGCCCGCCGAGACTTGCATTTACAAGGAATCGGATTCCGTCGGCCAGACGATTCGCGAATACTTCAGCGATAACACGGACTATGTCTATGTCGATGACCGTGACGAATACTTTGCGATTCGCGAAGAACTGCAGAAGCTTTCGTCCGACAAGATTAACAAGGTGAAGCTCTGGAGTTCCAAGGAAAGCCTTTTCGAATACTTTAAAATCGAAGACGACTATGCGCGCTCCTTGCAGCGTTCCGTTCCGCTGCCACATGGCGGAAATCTGGTTATCGACCAGACCGAAGCCCTTGTCGCCATCGACGTGAATACGGGGCCGAAGGTTCACGGCAAGGACCAGGAAAAGATTATTTTCGAAACGAACGTGGATGCGTGCTACGAAATCGCGAAGCAGCTCCGCTTGCGCGACATCGGCGGACTTGTCGTCATCGATTTCATCGACATGGAACTCCAGGAAAACCGCGACGCGATTTATCAGGAATTCCGCAAGGCGATTCGAAAGGACAAGGCTCCGATTACGCCGTCACCGCTATCCCAGTTCGGGCTGATGGAAGTGACGCGCAAGCGTGTCCGCACGAACCTGATGACGGAGAAAACAGAAATCTGCCCGGTCTGCCGTGGCACGGGGCATGTGTTCCGCTTGGAGACGACGCTTTCGGCGATTGACCGCTGGCTGTCGCGCGCCCGCGCAAAGGGACGCCTTAAGAAAGTCAAGATGGTCGTCAGCTCGGAGATGGTCGATTTGCTGTGCAAGGATATGGCTCGCATGTTCCACTATCTCGAATACAAGCATGAGATGAAGCTCGAACTGGTCGAAGACGACAAGATGTTCCCGAGCCAATTCTACATGTTCAACGACCGGGACGAAGATATTACGGAACAACATAATTTCGCATAAATTAATTTGCGAAGAAACTGTCTGTTAAAATTTTCAGAAAGCGCTCGAAAAACTCGGGCGTTTTTTTTTGCGGAAGACTTCCGATAAAAAGGCTTCACAACTTTTGCCGTGGAGCCTTTTGGATGGTTGTGTGGTAATTTTTTTACTACTTGAAGAATCGGACTTTGTAGCGGGGTTTTTCGGAAATTCGACGTCCGCGGACGTCAAAGCTCTTTTCGCTATGCGGCTTGCCCGACCTGTTTTGAAAATCGCGTCGGATAATCCTCGTCATGGAACTGTCCGCTTCACGGAATTCAAGCCAGTCAAAATTTGCGTAGGAGCCGGTGATTTCGAGCCGAAAAATGTGCATTCCTGCGGAAAGTTCGCAGGTGACCGCATCGATGGTGGAATAGTCGCTCCAACTGCCTGTGTTCGGAATTTTTACCGAATCGGTGATAGCCTTGCCGTCTAGCGAAAGCCGAAAACTTGAATAGTCCGAACCAGAAGCGATTCTTGCCGTTACCTTGTAGGCGGTGCCTTTTTGGACATCTACCGTGTATTCGAGCCATTCCCCGCCGAGCGTATATCCTACTGCATATCCCTTTGCCGTGTCTGCGGAATCGAGCGCAACGATATCGACGCGATCATTCCTGTAAAAGCCTCCCTTGTTTACGGCATCCGCATCGGAATAGGAAACGCCCTCTCCACCGATGTCGTAATTTTCCGCTTCGATTCTTCCCGGAATTTTTGCGGCTGTTCCGCCAAACGGAGCTTGCGGAACGGTATCGCTAGCGATTGTGCCGACGAGAGTCGTGATGGATTCCCTGTCTAGCGAAATGGAAAATTTTCCGTCGCTCTGAGAAACGTCGCTTTCTTCCTTGACATTTTTTGTCTCCGACGTGACATATTTCTTGAACGAGGAAATGTTTTTCGAACCCAAAACGGAAAGTTCAATGCTTTTGGAAGAACCGAAATCGCGGTTGATCAGGACGACGATGACGCTGTCCTGCTTTTTGTAGGCGGAAACAAAAACATTGTCTTCGGGATTGGACGTTGCGCCGATACGGATCGCTCCGGGACGGATGAATCTGGAAAACTGCGACAGGACGTATCCGCGCTTGGAAGGCTTGCCGATTTCGGCTTGCGAAATGGAAAGCTTTCCGCTGAAATCTTTTTCCATGATGAGACCGTAACAGCGGCGGATGTACCACCATGTGTACAAATTAAAATTTCCGATGACAAAGCCACGGTGGATTTCATAGCCGACGTCCAAGGCACGGACTGTATCCATTTTAGCCGTCTGATCCTGGTCGCCTGTTGAAATGACGCCTCTCCACATGTTGCCGCTGCCTTGGCTTTCCGTGTAATGCTCCGTCATCCAACGTTCCTGCTGTCGGGCTTTTTCGTCCGCGAGTGCGTATTTGAAATAATCGTTTCCCGTCGCTGCGGTACTTCCGTAAAAGTGTGCCCCGATGATGTCCAGATTTTTCAAAGCGTCGACATCATTTAAAATCTTGTCGTAAAGCGATTTGCTGTAGGCGAAGGATTCCGCAGAGATGATTTTTGTTCCGTTCTTTCGAAGTTGCCCTGCATAGTTCTTGGTGAATTTGTACAAATTATCAGAGGTCCAGCATGTCCAGGAATCGCACCAGTCCGGTTCGTTCTGGATGGATATGGCATATAGAGGGACATCTTGATTTTTCATGTAGGCGGCGAAATCGTTGAGATGGTTTGCGTAGGCTTGCCAATTTTCTTCTACGATTTGCGTCGAGTTGTATGTCGTTCCCCAGCGGTTGAACGAATAGGCGGTTTGCAGGTCGGTCGGCGGTTTCCACGGAGTCGCATAGACAATCGCTCCGTAAGATTTTGCCAACTTGGCTGCGTCCAGATCGCTCCCCCAGTCCGAAGTATTTTCGTTGACAGGAATCCGCAGCGCGGAAAGTCCCAGTTCTCCTTCACCTGTCCCAAATGCGATTCTTGCGTCTTCTGCGGAGAGCCCTTTTCCGCCTTGCCAAATATTGTGGACCATTCCGCCGAACCCGCGGATAATTTGATGTTCTTCGTCCAGATTGACTTCGACGATGGAGGCGCTAGCCGAACCCAGACCGATTCCGAGACCGAATCCCAGGGCGAAAACATTTTTCAAGATTTCCATTCTGTCTCCTTGGAAAATTTTCTGGATGGAGCTTATTTCGCAATTTGAATTTTTTGTATGAAGCTGTTGTTTTTTCCTCGAATGAGGTAGGTTCCCGGGCGGTGAAAACTTTTGCGTACAAACTTTGAAACATTTTCTGCGCCTGTCTGGATTTCGCCTAGACGGTGGCCGTTCAGGTCGAATATTTCGTAGCGGTTTTCTGTTCTGTGTGCACGAAATTTTTGGATGGACGGAATTCGGGATGTTTCGGTTTCGGAAAATTTCCATTCGAGAATTCCCATTGTGGAGTCCGCCGAGCCTTTGAAAACGAGGAAAAGTTCTTCGACGGTTCCGCTCAGGTTTGAAACTTCGCACGAGACCGTTTCATAGGATTCCCAGCTTCCTGTTTGCGGAATTTCGCAGGTACCCGCCAAGGTTCCCGAAGAACTGCCGGTGCGAACCTCCACGCGGTTGCCGCTTGCAATGCTCGCCGCTTTGACGGAAAAGCTCGCTGCGCCGTTTTTAAAATCCACCCCGGAAACGCGAATCCAGGAATCCTTGCTTGCGTACGGCGTCAAAACATGCGAGACAGGTTTTCCGCGGGTCCAATCCGTTCGGCTTCGGACGTTTCTTTGCTTGGAACTGGTGAGCGCGGGATATGTCCGATAAGGATTGAAGCTTTCGATTTGCTCCGGCCCTTCGTCCGTATAAATTAATTTGTCCATTGCGTTTCCGCTGTATGTGAACTCGTCAATGCTTACGCTGCGGTGATATGCGGGTTCGGGATTTTCAACACCCCGGGATGCCGGATGTTCGCTTGCCTGGACCAGTCGGCGGTCGTGATACACGGCGTACCACTTTCCCTTGAACTGGGCAATTCCGTGATGGTTGTTGTTGTAAGCGTTAATGTTTTTCCCGTTGATGTTCGGATTGTCCATGAAGATTCCCTGGTAGGAATAGGGACCGGTTACTTTATCCGAAGTCGCATAGGCGATTCTTAGGTCTGCCGTGCTGTATGTCAGGTAGTAGAGGTTTCCTTTCTTGTGGATGTAGGAAGCTTCCATCGCCCGCGGCCCGCCGACTTTCAATTCAACCTTGGAATCGAGATCGAAACCTTTCATGTCGCTGTCGAATCTGTACAGGTTGAAGATATTGTTGTCCCCGTCTGCTGCGGGTCGCGCATCCGATTTCCCGCCGCCGAACGTGAAGTAGCCCGAGCCGTCATCGTCAAAGAAAATCGCCGGGTCAAAGCACCAGGCGATGCCATCGCAGTCGGCAAGTCCGCCGCCCCAGTTGTTGATAAGCTTCTTGTTTTCGGGAACAGGATTTTCGTAAGGGCCGTCGATATTTTTGGATGTGACAAGCCCGATGCCACCACCACCGCCGTCCGGATAAACGATGTAAAAGGTTCCGTCGTGAACGGCGATTCCGGAAGCCCAGATGTCGTTGATATTATCGTATTCCCGCTTCGCTTCAAAGATGATTCCGTGATCGGTCCAGTTTTTCATGTCCCGGCTGCTGAACGCGTAAAGCGATTTGATCGTGTAGCCGTCGGCTCCGGCAGGGTCATCGGAATCGGTCAGAATGTAAAAGACGGAATCCGAAGCGGCAGCCGCAGGATCTGCCAGATAATGGTAATTGCTGATGGGATTGTCGGCGAAAGCTCCGGCAAAGAAGCCTCCCAACAAAAAGACGGTCATCTGAAAATTTTGCATCGGCATGGACACTCCTTGCCGTCAAAGCTATTTTCCAAAATCCAGAAAATTCAACTCGTCAAAAAATTCGCATGGACATTTTATCCACGGTGCGAGAAATTATTCCTGAAAATCCACCCCGTAAAAAACGATATCGTCGATCCAGAATTCTCCGCCTGCACCGCCGAAAATGGAAATGTTCGTGATGTGGTCCTTGACGGATTCCCACCCGATGTTGCCTCCGATGCTGTCCGCGTCCAACAAGGTTTCCGGCTTTACCGTGTAACGCGTCCACACGGAATCCAATTGGATATGCTCCCACGCCTTGCCGCTTTCGTAGGAGACGGAACTGTCCGCAATGACATCGAACGAGAAGGATATTTTCCCTTTGACATTTCCCTTGGCGAGGAACGAGACCGAATCCAAATCGCTCATGTCGATGGCGCGTCCCAGAAAACGTCCCATCAGCGCCCAGTTTGCCGAAGAATCGTTCTGTGAAATAAAGTGGGCGGATTTTCCGTTCGGACTTTCAAGGCTATCGAGTTCGATAATCGCTGTCGCATATTCTGACGAGGAACGATACCAGTTCGCGATGCCGTTTTCAAAATTTTCGAAGACAAAGGAGCGGGTTGCGGTGTCCTGCAGAACGACTTCTCTTTCTTCGGCGGAAACGTCAAAAGTTCCTTCGGCGAGCGGAACGTTTTGCGAATCCGCAGTGTAAACGGCTACCCATTCCAAGTTTCCGCGCGGCAGGGAAGGAAATTCGAAATGCCCGCTGGAATTGACCAGAGCCGCGTAATCTGTTCCCGGGAGAAAAATTTGCACGGGAGATTTTTCGGTCAGGAATGTTCCGGTGAGTTTTGACGGCGTGTCGGTAGAAACAAAAATTTTAAGGTTTGAATCCGGCGAGACTTTGGGCACGCTGAATTTTTGGATCCCTTTTCGGAGCGTATCCGCCGACAGGCTTTGCGCTTCAACGGTGTAATCGCCAACCGGGAGAGAATCCAGCCGAAGAATTCCGAGCGAATCCGTTTCCAGAGTCTCGTCCGGAGAAGTCCCGAGATTCAGATAGTTTTGCCGTCGGATATTTAAAAGGCTTTTGCCCACCGGGCTTCCATCGTGAAAGGTGACGATGATTGCAATCGAGTTTTCCGTTTCGAACGTTGAACCGGCAACGTCCCGTGAACAGGCAATCCAAAGCCCGCTGGCGATAATCCCGAAGATTCCAAGCAACCGCTTCATCTTTTCCTCGCGACCGGATAGAACGCCATGGAAAGCTGCATCACGCGATCCGGATTTTTTACCGAGTCGACTCTCTTTTGAACCAGCCTCCGAAATTCCCTCAGCATATCCTTTAGATCGTCAAACCCGGACTGATCGACGGAAACGGTAAGAGTCGAAACGTTCCGCTCTTCGACGGGGATGTTTTCTAGCGATTCACAGGCGAGATGAAGAGCCTGCTTTTGAAAATTGCGGACCGCTTTTGCCTTTTCGGCTCCGCCAACTGTCAAATGAGCGTCGGTGAGTCCGAGCTTTCCCGAGGCGAGTTTTTTGACAAGGCCCGCATTCCTTAACGTTTCGATCGCTTCGCGAGCCTGCGTTTCGGAAATCGGCGGACACAGCGCATTTGCGATTTGCCGAATGTTCGCGATTCCTCCGCTCAGTTCCAGATAGGCGCGGACGGCGGGAATCCACCAGTTTTCGAGAAGTTTTAACTCCGCAGACTGCAAGGTTCGCCGTTCCACGTCACGAAGCGCGATTGCCCGTCCCATCAGTTCCTCTTTTTGGGCGGAATCCTTGGACACATTTGCCGCATAGAGCAGGTTGAAGTATTCCGCGGAGCGACCCGATATCCCGATGAGTTCCTTGACCGCTTCTAGCGCATGTGCAGGCAGGTGCTGCTTCTTGCGGAGAATGCGATACAGATAGCTGGAATCCAGACCGATTTTATCGCCCATCATCCGGTAAGAGTAGAAAGGCATTTCCTTTTTGCGGCGTTCGTAATAGGCTTTCAAAATATCGCGGTAATCCGTCGTATCGGAAAACAGGTTCATTCCATTAAAATACATCCAAAATTCTGAATTTAAGGCCCCGAGGAAAATTTATCGTGGATTTTTTGTCCATGGCTGTTTGGAAAATAGTCGTTGGAAGATAAGTCGCGGACGTCTAAGCTTTCGGGAGGCGTTTAGCGGAACACGGGACGAGGGAATTCGAAACGAACCGTTTCTGCGCACTGTCATTCCCCGGCTTGTCCGCCACGGCGGATGCAGACCGGGGAATCTCCTTTCATATAAGGGATTGTCGGGTCAAGCCCGACAATGACATAGGGTCGAGCCCGATAATGACATTTGACGGGTCTATGCCCGGTAGTGACAGTTAAACGACATTACTGGTGAAAGACATTGAAGTAAAGGCTCGCTCAACAGACCTCGTCCCGTTTAGCGTGTCCCGCTTCCCGTTTTATCACTGACTTCTAACTCCTGATTTCTCCCAACTAGCAACTATTCACTAAGCTCGGCCATCCGCTAAAACAAAAAAGGCGAAGATCCGCGGGGAACCTTCGCCAAATTTTTAGGAAAACGATTTACTTCAAGCGGACGGGAACAGTCGTGCGGTTGCTGTTCTGCTTCAGGATTAAGAAGCCCGCGCCGCGGTAATTCGTTTCGAGCAAAACGGAATTCGTTCCGCGATTCATCGTGAAAGTCTTCGACGAGACGATTTGACCGTTTGAATTGACGAGGGAGAGCGAAGCGCGACCGGCTGCCGAGGCGACAAACGAAGCGTTTACCGTTCCCGGCTGCACGCTTACAAGCATCTTGCCGAAAGCCTTTGCCGTTGGACGCTTGATGGCAGAAGTTTGGACGACCAGTTCGCCGCTAGCGATTCCTTCAAGCGACGGAAGCTTCTTGTTGAAGTTTTCCAGGACAACTTCAGAACCGTCCGCCTTGTGGAGGATAATGTTGTCCATTTCAATCGTTCCGGAAACTTGCGTTCCATAAACGTTAAGGCCTATCGCTTTCATATCGCTTTTGTTCGCCAGTTCAATACCGCTTGCACCAAATGGAATCATGTAGGTCTTCCAGACAGAGGAAATATCCGTCTCTTCAAAGTTGTAATCGCTCCATTCCCAGGCGTTGCCGCTCATCGCAAAGAAGCTGAGAGAAGTCCAACCATATCCATTACACTTGGCGCCTGTGCAAGGACCGGCGGAAGTCACATTGACCTTTGCCTGGAAAGAAATCGCGACATAATCGCTCCAATTCGCTCCATTGAGATCGAGGCGCATCGTTCCCGTTTCCGAGGAATCCGACTGGGCAGAAGTGTAAGTGATTCTCAGCATTTTGTCGCTTGTGTCGAGGCTCGCTTCCACGAACTTGTCGATGGAATTTCCGGCAAGCGTATCCATGTCGTAGGCTGTGCGCAGCGCGTTCAGGACTTCGTAATCCACGATGTCGCCGACATTTCCCGCAAACTTATCCTGGCGATGGATGATTGTCGAGTTGTGGTTCGATTCGTCGCCGGTGTCCCAGACGTAGGGAATGATTCCGCGAGCCTTCGCCGCAGACGCCACATAGCCGTACCACGCAGCGCGACCTTGCAGATGAAGCCGCAGGTTGTCGCCGATAATATCATCGAGACGCTTGATCGCGGCAAATTCGCCAATGACGACCGGAATGCCTTTTGATACAAAAGCGGACTGAAGCTTGCCGAACTGGGCGTCGATATGCGCCTTGGAACCCTGATAAGCAGCCGTCGATCCCATGTTGTGTTCCGTATCCGTCGCGGAATTCATCCCATCAAAATAGAAGAAGCTCTTTCCCCAGCCCGCATCCTCCTCCATCAAGGAGTACTGATACGGATAGTAGTGCGCTTCCGCCATCGTGTAACCGTCCCCGGCGGGATCCGACGGATAGTTGTCTGCGAGTAGCGAGTACTCGTCGATTTCCGTGCGCGGCATCTGGACGACAATCGTACGGGTGGCGTTGTTTCCGCCCGTTTCGCGGACCGCCTGGAGGCACGCTTCGTGATACTTTTTCAAAATAAGCATACGGGCCGGTGTAAAGTTGAACTGGCCGTTATCCGTATATTGGCTTTTCCAAGTAGTATCCAGAGCAGCGTAAGCGTCGCCGTAGTTGCGCGGATCGTTTACGCCCGGTTCGTTCGCGCTGCCGAAAATCAGATGCTCGTCGTAGGCGGCAAACTTTGTCGCAATCTGCGTCCAATAATTTTTTTGACGCGCCGCAACAGAATCCGAATTTGTCGTCTTTAAAACGTTATTCCTGTCGGGATGTTCCCCGTCAAAGACTTCGTCTTCGAGCCATCCGTTATCCCAGTGGCTGTTCAGGAGCGCATACATTCCTTCGTTTATCACCAAATCGACAACCGTCTTGACCGAATCGAGCCAGCCCGCGTTGATGACTCCGTTTGTCGCATGGCTGTCCCAGGCGCAGGGGATGCGGACCGTGTTGAATCCCGCCGCCTTAATCGCTTTCACGTATTCGGCTGTCGGGAAAGAATTTCCCCAAGCGGTCGGATTACCCGGAACTTCCATCGTGTTTCCGATGTTTATGCCCATCCCCATCCGCGAGACAAGCTCCGAGGATTTGGGCAGATCTGCGAAAGCCGAACCGGCAAAAGACGCGGCGAGCGTCAGAGAAATCCAAAGTTTCATGTGGAAACCTCATTAAAAAAGTGGAACGTTCTAAATTTACGCTTTTGCAAGCTTCTTTGGTCAAATGTAAAGTTTTGTTAATTGCAAAACTTTTTGCATTAAGAGGCGTCAACCTTCGATTTTTTGCCATTTAAGCGTTTTTCCGGCAAAAAGCGGGACTGCGCCATCGACTGTCTCGGGAACTGTCCACGGTTTTTCAGCATACGCAACGCGTTTTTCCGCCCGCGGAATCCCGTAGAAATCCGCCCCGAATCCGGCGATAAAATCGGCAAGCCTTTCCAAGTGCCCGCTGCGCTCGAAAATTTCGATGAGAAGCGGAACGGCAACCGGAGCGGAATACACGCCAGCCGCTCCACAGGGTCCTTCCTTTTTCCCCCTCTCGTGCGGAGCGGAATCCGAACCGAAAAAGAACTTCGGGTTTCCGCTGAACGCCGCTTTACGGAGCGCTTCGCGGTCTTCGGGACGTTTCGGGAGAGGCTTGCAAAAGTGATGCGGCAAGAGCGATCCGCCGACTACGTCATCGAGCGTGTGAAGCAGATGGTGCACGGTAATCGTCGCAGCGACATTTTTCGGCAAGCGGAGAACGGATTTTACCGCGGCGCATGTCGAAAGATGTTCAAAGACGATTTTCAGTCGGGGAAATTCCTTTGCCAAAAATTCCACCCGATGGATGAATTTTCGTTCGCGATCGAGGCAGAAAGCGCTTGGTTCTTCCCCGTGGATGCAGAGCACAAGTCCGAGCCTTTCCATTTCCGAAACGACCGGCAAGATGGATTCAAAATCCGAGACTCCATCTTCGCTGTTCGTGGTGACTCCCGCCGGATAATATTTCCCGGCGACAGCTCCCGCAAGCTTCATCCGCTTCAAATCTTCCGGCGTATATTTCGCGTTCAGCTTGAACGTCATCAGCGTTCCAAGTTCCGGCGCAGCGGCTTGAATCTCTTTGCGATAATTTTCGATAGCTTCGGCACTCGAAATCGGCGGAACGGTATTCGGCATCACCAAAATTCTTCCGAATTCCCGCGCAACGGTCTTCGCATAGTTTTTTAGCAAGTCGCCTTGGCGCAGGTGCACATGGAAATCATCGGGCAGCGGAAGTTCAAATGTTTTCATGGGACGCAATGTAGAAATCAGGAAACAGGAATCAGTGGATAGTGGTTTATTAGTGGAGAGTTAATAG
>CAVKXR010000039.1:0-14931 GCA_963660275.1 Oscillospiraceae bacterium | reverse complement strand
CCGCTTAGCTCATCCCGAAAACTTAAATGTGCGCAGTTCTAAGCTCTAAGTTCTCTCAACTAAGCTCTGACCTTGCCGTCCGCGGATCGTTTCACTCATCCACCTTTACCCGACAAATTTTGTAATTTATCTTTTGGCTTGATGGAAAATGCAAACGCTCGAATTTTCGGGCGAGAGGATACGATGAAAAAAAGGATTCTTTTGACGACTCTGTTTCTGCCGATGATTTTTTCGGCCTGTTCGTCGGAACCGATGCAGATTATTTGCGGAAAGGATTTTCTTCAGAAACGCGCTGCCGTTGTCGATACATCGAGCGTCTTTCACAGCTCGGAACCTTTCGTCATGCAATTCCGCTACGGCAAGAACTTTGATTTTTCAAAGCTCAAATGGGAAGTCGTAAACGCATCGGGAAAGATCATCGCATCCAAGACAAGCCCTGTCAGTGTGAAGGAAGGTTCCTACACGGTTCTGGTATCTTCCATCCGCGGTGGATTTTCGAGCGCCACGGAATTTTTCAAGGCGAAGGAAGGCGAATTTTCCATCCGGTTCTTCGATGCGGATGCGGATACGCTTCTCTTGCAAAAGCAAATCCGCGTTGTTCGGAACAGTGAAAAAATCGACGGGGCAAAATGAAGTATCTAGGATTATCTCTAACCGCAATCTGCCTGTTTGCCTGTTCTTCGGATGTCGAAGTAAATTACAAGCTTTCGGAACCCGTTTCCGTGGAGCTTTACACGGAAAGCACCTATGCGACAATCGATCTGGAAGACGTGGAGCGCATCGGAACGATCAATGCGGACTATGTCCGTTTGGAGTATTCGCAAAGCGGCGATACTCTGGTGATTCTCCGCAATTTTGAAATCGACAAGTCGCGCGGATATCTCAAGAATTCCCATCCGGCGGAGCTCCAGTGGCGTCTCCCGAAAGTCTTGACCAAGGGCGTTGCGGAACGAGTTGTCGAAACATCGGGCTTTGCCGAAGGCTACGACACGCTTCTCTACAGCATCCCGATGCCCAAACGCTGGCGCGACCAGCTTCTCAATCCCGATTACATCAAGCATCTGGAACGTCAGGAAAAGCACCGCTACGAAATGGATCATCTGCTCGTGGGCAAGGTCCCCGAAAAAGGAAACATCACGCAGCTCCTGAAGGACCGCGGACGTCTCCAGTTCGCCCTCATCCAGGTGGATTCCGTCGTCACGGAAGGTTTCCGCAATCTCGATCGTCGCAAATGCTTTGCCTATACGGTCTATCTAAAGGAAAAGGAGAGCTTCCCCTACTACATTTGGGAGCAGCATGTAAACAGCAAAATCGGGACGGAAAAATTCCAGGCTTACCGTACGGGCCTCAAGGCGGAATATGAGACCGCCTACTGGGTAACGCTCGACCCCGAAACGGGCATTCCGTGCCAGGAACGCGAAGTCAAGGTCGGAACGCATACCATGGTGAACGCCAAGACGGGCGATACGGCAACGTTCAAGAGCAACACGACGCTCGAACGCCTCTACACGGTCGTCCGGGATTCGTCGGACGCAAAATGATGCGCTTCGGGTGGATTTCGTTTGCGCTTTTATGCGTGTCGCTTATCGCATGTGGCGGAACAAAATCCGCGCAACAGACGATGGCGGAAGACCGCGATTATATGTACAGGGAGGCTTACAGCGCCTATATCAAGGCCGAGGAACGCTACCTGAACCTGCTCTTCAATATCGAACGGATGCCCGAAGAGGATGAACTTTGGATAATGAAGCGCGACCAGATGAAGGAACTCGAACAGCTTCGCACCTTGATGCTCCAGGCTCGCTCGGAACTCGACGAGTCGCTCCAGGATTGGGAACGCTACCTTTCCGAACTCCAGAAGGAAACGGCGGAAGCCAAGGCGGTTTCCCGGGCGAAATTCCGCACGGCAAATGACGAAAGGACTTCTCCGGGGCATCTGCTTCCGGGAGAATTCGTGAAGGATTCCGTTCGCAAGGCGATGCAGAGGTAACGGTGATCGGCGTCTTTGATTCCGGGTTTGGCGGCCTTTCGATTTTACGCGAACTGCGGCGTACTCTTCCCGATTACGATTTTCTCTATCTCGGAGACAACGCTCGCGCCCCATACGGCTCTCGCACGTTCGATACCATCTACCGCTATACGCTCGAAGCGGTCCGCGCTCTCTTTGACAGGGGTTGCCCGCTTGTCATTCTCGCCTGCAACACGGCCAGCGCCCGGGCGCTTCGCACGATCCAGCAGCGCGACCTGCCGACCCTCGCTCCGCAGAACCGCGTCCTGGGCATTATCCGTCCCACGGCGGAGGAAGCGGGAAACTTCTCGAAGAGCGGGCATCTCGGAATTTTGGGAACCGCCGGGACGGTGGAGTCGAACAGCTATCCCATCGAAATCAGGCATTTCTTCCCGAAACTCAAGGTGACGCAAGAGGCGTGTCCACTGTGGGCGACTCTTGTCGAAAACGGTGAAATCGACAGCGAGGGGACGCGTTTTTTCGTGAAAAGGGACATCGACCGGCTGCTAGCGAAGGATCCGCAGATCGATGCGATTCTTTTGGCGTGCACGCATTATCCGCTGCTCCTTTCGGTCATTGAACAGGTCGTTCCGCCGCAGATCCGGGTCGTTTCGCAAGGCGCGATTGTCGCTCAGAAGACATTGGACTATCTGAAGCGACATCCTGAAATGGAAAAAAGGCTGACTAAAGGGGGAAGTTTGTCCTTTTTGACGACCGACACCCCCGAATTTTTCCGCAAAGGGGCAAGTTTTTTCGGTGTGGATAAGGTTTCTGCAAAAAGTTTGACTTTTTAAGGTATAATTTTATATCTTGCAGGAGGAAAACGAACCATCTCTGGTCCGCTTTTGATTCTTTTACTCTGAGGAAAAGGACGTATTATGCCGCAAATACAGATTAATTTAACCGGTTGGCAAGGCTTCCGTGGCAAGAACACGGGCAGCCTTCTCTATGTCGAGACCAGCCGAATGTCCGTTGTCCCGGTCCGTGACCAGCTAAACGAAAACGAAAAAGGTTCCTTTTCGGAACCGAACTACGAAACTTCCACATACGGATTTGTTTCCTGCTGCAATGTCAAGGCCATCAATAAAATTGTCAAGACGAACAAGAGCCGCTACATCTTATTTGGAACGCGCTACGAAGGCGGGGATGCGGATTACAAGGACAAGTATCTGATCATGGGATACATGAAAATCGAGCAGACGAAGGATGTTCGCTCGCGTCATATCCAGTCCTATATGGCGACGCAGGGAGCCGTGGAACCGGAATGCATGCTTCTCGAAGAGGACATCGCCGTTCACGGACCGATGCATTTTGTCTCTCTGCAGGATTCCTATGTGCTTACCGACGATCGCTTGAAGGAATGGGGCTACAAGGGCCATGTGGGCCGTCAGCTCAAGACGGTTTTCAACGAGGAGCATACGAAGGAAATCTTGACCCACTTGGATTCCCGTGACGATAAAATCGACGAATACATCGCGACGGTTGACGAGTTCAAAAAGGCTCTTGCCGCCCAGCAGGCCGCTGCGGAAACCGTCGGGGAATCCGTTTCGGAACCGCAGTAACCTTCCCGCTTGCTTTTTAAAAGGCGCTCATCAAGGGCGTCTTTTTTTGCTTTTAAAATCCCGATTCCCGGCTTTTGATTCCATTTCTACAATAGCTATATTTTTTGTATGAGCAACGGTTTTGACCATCTGAACGTGCAGAATATCGAAGTCGCAGGATTTATTCGCGAAGTCTTCGGCTATATCACCCGGTTCAAGGGGCAGCTCTTTGTGCTGAAAATCGAAGACAGCCTGATGGAACATCCGCTGTTTCCCGTATTGATTCGGGATATCACGCTTTTACACAAGATCGGGGTCAAGATTCTGATCGTTCCGGGGACGCGGAAAAGCATCGACCGGCAACTTGCCGCATGGGAGATCGTCTCGGAATTTAAGGACGGCGTGCGCCTGACGAGCGAAGAGGCGCTGCCTCTGATTGAACAGGCATCTCTCGGAGCGGCCCAGCGCATCATGAGCCATTTGACGGCGGGCGGTTGCCACGGGATGCAGGGAAACTGGGTTTCGGCCCGGAGCCTGGGAATTATCGACGGCGTCGATTACATGCGCACCGGTCGGATCGAGCGGATCGAGAAGAATATCATCGAGCATCTGCTTTCGGAGGATTACATCCCCATCATTCCGCCGATCGGTTGGAACAAGATTGGCCACGCCTACAACATTTCGAGTACGGAACTTGCGATGGAACTTTGCAAGTATCTGACGGTCGGGAAGCTCTTTTTCATCGGAAGCGAAAACGGCATCCGTGCCGAAGGCCTTTCCACCGGACCGAATACGCGGTATCTGGACGTGACGGACAACGGCGAAATCTCCGCACTGGATATCGAACAGGCGCAGGAAATCTTGGATCTGAATTCGGACAGGCTGAATTTTGCGCAGGTCGATTATCTGAAAAACGCCATTGCAGCCTGCAAGGCCGGCGCGAAGCGCGTGCATCTCATCAGCGGCGAAACGCAGGGAAGCGTCTTGCAGGAAGTGTTTTCGAGCCGCGGCGACGGAACGATGGTCTATGCGAACCAGTATTCGAGCATCCGCCCGGCGACGACGGACGATATCCCGGATATCCTTCGGATTATGCAGGACTACATTGCGAAGGGCTATCTCATTTCGCGGACGCAGGAATCCATCTCTGAAAAGCTTTCGGACTATGTCGTGTATGCAATCGACAACGTGATTCACGGTTGCGGGGCGCTTCATGCGTTCGAGGACAACACGGCGGAAGTTGCGGCGATTGCCGTTGCGGCGAATTATCGCAAGTCGGGAGTCGGGGCGGCGATCGTGCGGCATTTGGTGGCGACGGCCCGGATGCGCGGATTCCGTATGGTCTTCTTGCTCACGACGCAGGCGCTCGACTGGTTCTACCAGCTGGGATTTAGGGACGGAACGCTCGAAGACCTGCCGAAGTCGAAGCGCGACCATTACAATTACAAAAGACATTCGAGAATTTTGGTGATGCCGCTCGGAAAGTGAGTAGGAATATGGACTTGAAAAAGATGGAATGCGGCTTTCGGATGATTCTCGAAGGCATGGGCGAGAATCCGGAGCGCGAAGGGCTGCTGGACACGCCGAGGCGCGTGGCGAAGATGTATGCGGAACTCATGACCAGTCTGAATGCGGAAACCGATCCCGCGGAAATCCTGAAGACACGGTTCCATGAAAAATATGACGAGATGATCGTGGTGCCGAACATCGAATTTGCGAGCATGTGTGAACATCACTTCTTGCCGTTTACGGGGAGGGCCTTTGTCGCTTACATTCCGGGGGATTGCGTTGTCGGACTGTCCAAAATTCCGCGCGTGGTTGAGTATTTCGCCCGGATGCCGCAGATTCAGGAGCGGATGACACGCCAGATAGCGGAACTCATCCAGAGGGAGCTGAATCCAAGGGGCGTTGCCGTGCTGCTCGAAGCGAGCCACATGTGCATGACGATGCGCGGCGTGAAAAAGCCCGGTGCGACGATGGTGACGACACAGCTTCTCGGACGTTTCAAGACGGACGAAAAGACCCGCGCCGAGTTTATGGCACATATTCGTCGATAGACTTGACAAAAATGAAAATTACAAATTTGTAAAATTCACAAAAAGGTACGACTTTTTTGTAGGTCGAAAATTTTAAAACCCCTTTACCGCGCTTCATTTGTCTAGTAATTTTCTTCTTGACGATTGCAGAGGAGATGCTTCTTCTGCGGACGATAGGAGACATATGAAGGCTCAAGGTCTATACAACCCGCAAAATGAACACGACGCGTGCGGCGTTGGATTCGTTCTGAACATGAATGGCAAACGGGAACACGGAATTGTCGAAAAGGGCGTGAAGGTTCTCGAAAATCTCCTCCATCGGGGTGCGACGGGCGCGGATGTGAACACCGGTGACGGCGCAGGGCTTCTCGTCCAAATCCCGGATAATTTCTTTAAGAAATCCCTGAAGATGAAGCTGCCCGAGCTCGGCCGCTATGCCGTGGGCATGTTCTTTCTGCCGCAGGATGCGTCGAAGCGTTCCGCGGCGATGAGCCTGGTTGAAAAAATTTCGGGCGAAGAGCACTTTAAAATTCTTTCGGTTCGCGATGTGCCTGTGAAGGCGGAAGTCGTCGGCGATACCGCTCGGGCCGTGATGCCTTTTATTTCCCAGGTGTTTCTTCAGCCGGAAAGGGAACTTTCGGGCGAAGCCTTGGAGCGTGCGCTGCTCGTGCTGCGGAAGCGGATGGAACACGAAACGGATCTTCCGGCGGACGGTGCTGACGGATTCTACGTGGCGAGCCTTTCTGCCCGGACAATCGTCTATAAGGGGATGATGACCGCGCCGCAGGTCCCGCTCTTTTACCCGGACCTGAACGATGCGAATTTCGACAGCGCGGTTGCGGTTGTCCACCAGCGTTATTCGACGAACACTTTCCCGAGCTGGCCCTTGGCGCAGCCTTTCCGCTACATGGCGCACAACGGCGAAATCAACACGATCCGCGGAAATCGCAACTGGATGGCCGCTCGCGAGAAGAACCTCTCGTCGCCGCTTTTCGGCGAAGATGTCCGCAAGCTTTCTCCGATTCTCGAAAAGGGTTCGAGCGATTCCGGCAACCTGGACAATGTGTTGGAACTTTTGACTTTGGGCGGACGCGAAGTCGGGCATTCGATGATGATGCTCATGCCGCAGGCTTGGGGAAAGAAGCATGCGATGGGACCGGACGTGCGCGGGTTCTTTGAATTCCATGCGGGAATCATGGAGCCTTGGGACGGTCCGGCGGCGGTCGCCTTTACGGACGGCAAGTGGGTCGGTGCGACGCTTGACAGGAACGGTCTCCGTCCGGCGCGTTACACGATTACGAAAGACGGTTTCATGGTGTTCGCTTCGGAAGCGGGCGTTCTGGAAATCCCGGCAGAGGATGTCGAGGAAAAGGGTTCGCTGCGTCCGGGGCAGATGCTCCTGGTGAACCTGGAAACGGGCCGCTTCTACAAGGACAGGGAAGTGAAGACCCGCTTTGCGCGCAAGGAACCTTACCGTCGCTGGGTGAAGGAAAACCATATCGACATCCACGGATTCTTCAACGCGGTGGGCGAAGTTGCCGTTGACGAATCGACGCTTCTCAAACGCCAGAAGCTTTTCGGCTACACGCGCGAGGATCTGGATATCATCCTGAACGCGATGGCGTCCGACGGAAAGGAGCCTGTCGGTTCGATGGGTTCCGACCAGCCGCTAGCGGTCCTTTCCGAAAAGCCGCAGCTTCTTTACTGGTATTTCAAGCAGCTCTTTGCCCAGGTGACGAATCCGCCGATCGATCCGATTCGCGAAGAGCTGGTGATGAGCCTCATGACGTTCCTCGGGATTCACGATAATGTGCTCGCGGAAGAGCCTTCCCAGGCGCGTCTTGTCAAGTTCCGCTATCCGGTGCTTTCGAACGAGGACCTCGGACGCTTGCGCTCCCTGCACCAGGAAGATTTTAAATGCGCGACCGTTCCGATGGGTTTCCCGGTTCTTTCCGATGCGCTGTCTTCCGGGAAGCTTCTTGAAAATGCCTTGAGCGATCTGTGCAAGAAGGTCGAGGAAAATGTTCGCGCAGGTTTTAAAATCATCATTCTGAGCGATAAGGACCTTCCCGATGAAATCGCTCCGATTCCGGCGATTCTCGCCGTGTCCGCGGTGAATCAGCATCTTTCTCGGGCGGGCATTCGGACTAGCTGCGGGCTGATTCTCGAAACCGGCGAAGCGCGCGAAGTCATGCACATCGCAAGCCTCCTCGGATTCGGTGCAACGGCTATCAACCCGTACCTCGCCTTTGAATCGATTGCGGAACTGAGCAATACGCACCAGCTGACAAAGCGGATCGGGGTGACCGAAGCTATCGAGCATTATATCGATGCGATGAATAAGGGCTTGAAAAAGGTGATGAGCCGGATGGGTATTTCGACGCTCCGCAGTTACCGCAATGCGCAGGTTTTTGAAATCGTGGGCCTTTCGAAAGAGGTCGTCGATAAGTACTTTACAGGCGCGGCTAGCCGTGTCGGCGGAATCGGCATCGAGGAAATTGCCAAGGAAGCGTTGATGCGCTGGCGTGCGGCTATCGAAAGCAAGAGTCCGCTGCTTCCGTCGGGCGGTGAATACCGCTACCGGAAGGACGGGGAACGCCATCTGTGGACGCCCGAAGCGATCGCCGATTTGCAGATTGCGGTTCGCACAGGAAACCAGAAACGCTACGATGCCTATGCGGAACTGATCAACAACCAGACGGTGCACCAGAGCACGCTTCGCGGCCTCTTTACATTTAAGCCGACGACCGCTGTCCCGCTCGACGAGGTGGAGCCCGCTTCCGAAATCGTGAAGCGTTTCGTGACAGGCGCGATGAGTTACGGGGCGATTTCGAACGAGGCGCACGAGGCGATTGCCATTGCGATGAACCGGATCGGTGCGAAGAGCAACAGCGGCGAGGGCGGCGAAGATCCCGAGCGTTACATTCCGCTTCCGAACGGCGATTCCCTTTCGAGTGCGACGAAGCAGGTCGCTAGCGGGCGCTTTGGCGTGACCGACGAGTATCTGGTGAACGCGAAGGAAATCCAGATTAAGATTGCCCAAGGAGCGAAACCGGGCGAAGGCGGCCAGCTGCCGGGACACAAGGTGAGCGAAGCGATTGCGAAGGTTCGCCATTCGACGCCGGGCGTGACGCTTATCAGCCCGCCTCCGCATCACGACATCTATTCCATCGAGGATATCGCGCAGCTGATTTTCGATTTGAGAAACGCCAACGATAAGGCGCGCATTTCCGTGAAGCTCGTCTCCGAAGTGGGCGTGGGAACGGTCGCGGCGGGTGTCGCCAAGGCTCGCGCCGATATGATTCTGATTTCGGGATATGACGGAGGAACCGGAGCGTCTCCGCTTTCTTCGGTGAAGCATGTGGGCGTCCCCTGGGAACTCGGACTTTCCGAAGCCCAGACGACGCTCGTGTTGAACAAGCTTCGGAGCCGCGTACGCCTGCAGGTCGATGGGCAGATGAAAACGGGTCGCGATGTGGTCATCGGAGCGCTTCTCGGTGCCGAGGAATTCGGGTTTGCGACGACAATCCTTGTCGTCCTCGGTTGCGTGATGATGCGGCATTGCCATTCGAATACATGCCCGGTCGGCGTGGCGACGCAGGATCCGGAACTTCGCAAACGTTTCAAGGGAGCGCCGGAACACATCATCCAGTATCTGAACTTTGTCGCGGAAGAAGTTCGCGGCTATATGGCGAAACTCGGGTTCCGCAAGTTCGACGAGATGATCGGTCGGAGCGATCTTTTGGAAATGAACAAGGCAATCGACTTCTGGAAGGCGAAAGGCCTCGACTATTCGGGCATTTTGTATCGCGCATCGACAAAGCCGGAAGACGTCCGCTGCACGATGCATCAGGAGACGGGACTTGACGGAGCCTTGGATTACGAACTTCTGAAAAAAGTCGAAAAATCCATCGAGACGAAGGAACCTGTTGTGGTCGAAGTGCCGATTCACAATACGAACCGCACGCTCGGAACGATTATTTCGAGCCGCATCGCTTCGAAGTACGGCTATGCGGGAATCCCGGACGATACGATTACTCTCCGCTTGAAAGGTTCCGCGGGCCAGAGCCTCGGCGCGTTCGGCGCACACGGTCTGACGATAGACTTGGAAGGCGAAGCAAACGACTACATCGGCAAGGGACTTTCCGGTGCGAAAATCATCGTGAAGCCCGCGTGGGGAAGCTCGTTTGCGCCGGAAGAAAACGTCATCGGTGGAAACGTCATCCTTTACGGGGCGACTTCGGGAGAAGTTTACCTGAACGGTCGGGCCGGTGAACGCTTTGCGATTCGGAATAGCGGCGCACTGGCGGTTGTCGAAGGTGTCGGCGACCATGCCTGCGAATACATGACAGGCGGACGGGTCGTTGTGCTGGGACCGACGGGCATCAACTTCGGCGCGGGAATGAGCGGCGGTATTGCCTACGTCTATGACGAAGACGGTCGCTTTGACAGCCTCTGCAACACGGATATGATAGACCTCGATCCGCTTGACGAATCCGACGAAAAGGAACTCAAGCATCTCATCGAGAATCATCTGAAATATACGGGCAGCCCGAAGGCGAAAAGGATTCTCGACAACTGGGACCGTGAAAGGGAACTTTTTGTCAAGGTCTTCCCGATGGAATACCGCTGCGCCTTGAACAACATGAAAAACCAGAACCGCGGATAAAAGGAGACTGAAAGATGCTTTCGAATAAACCTTTTCTCACCATTCCCCGCAAAAACGCCGACGAACGTCCTGTGAAGGAACGCATCCGCGATTACCAACCGACAGCTATCGAGATGACGCGCGACCAGGTCCAGGAACAGGCACTTCGCTGCATGAACTGCGGAGTCCCTTTCTGCCACGCCTACGGATGCCCGCTGACAAATGTCATTCCCGAAATCAACCATGCGGTAAGTCTCGGCGAATGGCGCAAGGCTTTGGATTTGTTGCTCGATACAAGTCCGTTTCCGGAATTTACCGGAATCGTCTGCCCGGCTCTTTGTGAAGGTTCTTGCGTAAACGGCCAGGACGGCGATGCGGTGACCAACCGCGAAATCGAGCATCGCGTGATAGAAACCGGTTACGAAAACGGCTGGGTCCATGCGAACCTGCCAAATGTTCGGACAAGCAAACGCGTGGCAGTCATCGGGTCGGGACCTTCGGGGCTTTCGTGCGCGGAATATCTGAACCGCGCCGGCGTAAATGTGACCGTCTATGAAAAGGCGGAACATCCAGGCGGACTGATGCGTTACGGTATTCCCGATTTCCGCTTAGCAAAGACGGTCGTGGAACGCAGAATTGCGCTGATGCAGCAGGAAGGCATTCGCTTCGAAACGAACGTGAACATCGGCACGGATATCTCTCCCGAATTCCTGCTTCGGAATCACGATGCGATAGTTCTTTGCTGCGGCTCCCGTACCCCGCGCGATCTAAAGGTTCCCGGTCGCGAACTTTCGGGAATCCACTTCGCCGTGGATTACCTGACGCAGCAGAACCGCATCAATGGCGGTGAAACTTTCGAGTTCGATGAAACGAAAAACGCAAAGAACAAGCACGTGGTTGTCATCGGCGGCGGCGATACGGGCGCGAACTGTATCGGGACGGCGATTCGCCAAGGCGCTCTCGATGTGACGCAGATTGAGATTATGCCGAACGCTCCGATGAAGCGGGCCGCTAACAATCCCTGGCCGGAATGGCCCCGAATCTTCAAGGAATCCGCTGCGCACCGGGAAGGCTGCGAACGCAAGTGGAACATCAATACGCTCGAAGCGATCGGCGAAAACGGCAAAGTCAAGGCTTTGCGCTGCACGGAAATCGAATGGAAGCGCGGTGAAGACGGCCGGATGTTCAATGTCCCGAAACCGGACGGCGAATTTGTCCTGCAAGCGGATCTGGTGCTTCTCGCCATGGGTTTCACAGGACATGCGATTCCCGAAATCGTCAAGGCGTTTAACCTGAAAACGGATGAACGCGGACGCATTTTCCGCGACCCGACCGGCATGACTTCTGCGAAAGGAGTGTATATTGCTGGAGACGTGGCGACCGGGCAATCCCTTGTGGTCCGCGCAATCGCAGACGGCAAGCGCGTGGCAAACGGAGTGTTGGGCGCCCTTTGATATGTGAGGATAAATGGCTACGAAAGACGAACAAAAGATAAAGGAACTGGAATTACTTTATCGGGTAAGCCAGATTCTTGACGAGAACATGGACATGCGCAATGTCCTGCGTCCGGTGATGGATACGCTTGGCGATTACATGGGATTTCAACATGCGACGGTTACTTTGTACAACCGCCAGACGGGCGAAATCTCGATTGAACTCGCCACGGGCCTCTCGCCGACCCAGACGAAAAAAGGTCGCTACAAGGTCGGAGAAGGCATCACGGGAAAAGTCGTGGAAACCGGCAAGCCGATTGTCGTTCCCGATGTCACCAAGGATCCGAATTTTTTGGACCGCACCGGTCGCGGAAAAATCTCGGGCAAGGCCTTTATCTGCGTTCCGATTTCGATAGAAAAGGAAGTGGTCGGAGCGTTGAGCGTCGATGAATTTAATTCGTCGAAGGACCAACTTGACGAGGACCTGCGCCTGCTCGAAATCATCGCGATGATGATCGCTTCGGCGGTAAAGCTTCGCCGCCAGGCCGAAGAGGAAACCGAAATCCTTCTTGCGGAAAACGAACGGCTTCGCTCGGAACTCAAGGATCGTTTCCGTCCGTCAAACATCGTCGGAAATTCCCGCGAGATGCAGGTCGTTTTCGACCAGATCGCGAAGGTTGCGAAAAGTCCTTCGACCGTGCTCATTCTAGGCGAAACGGGGACGGGAAAGGAGCTGGTCGCTCAGGCGATTCATTACAATTCCGATCGGGCGAACGGTCCCTTTGTGCGCGTCCATTGTGCGGCGCTTCCCGAAAACATTATCGAAAGCGAACTGTTCGGGCATGAGAAGGGAGCTTTTACCGGGGCGATTGCCGAACACAAGGGGCGCTTTGAAATGGCGGACGGAGGAACGATTTTCCTGGACGAAATCGGGGAAATCTCGGCGACTCTCCAGGTGAAGCTTCTCCGTGTTTTGCAGGAGCATGAGTTCGAGCGTGTGGGCGGAAACAAGACGATTCATGTCAATATCCGCGTCATCGCGGCGACGAACAAGAACCTGCTCCAGATGGTTCACGAGGGAAAGTTCCGCGAGGACCTCTATTACCGTCTGCACATTTTCCCGATTTACGTGCCGCCTCTTCGTAAGCGGAAAAGCGATATCGTTCTTTTGGCGGATCATTTTCTGGAGCGTTACAGCAAGATGCTCGGCAAGGATGTTCGGAGGCTTTCCACCGGAACTATCGATATGCTGATGAGTTACCACTGGGCGGGAAATGTCCGCGAACTGGAAAATTGCATCGAGCGGGCCGTTCTTGTCGCCGAAGGGAATGTCATCTATCCGCACCATTTGCCGCCGACTCTCCAGACCGCGGAATCGACAGGCGCTCCCGTCCGCGGAGACTTGAAGAGCATGGTCGAAACTTACGAGCGGGACATCATTTGCGATGCGCTCAAGAGCGCCAAGGGAAAAGTCGCTCCGGCGGCGCGGGCCTTGGCGACGACCCAGCGGATTTTGGGCTATAAGATTAAGATGCTCGGCATTAACCCGAAACGTTTTGTGTGACAGATTCTGTCAAAACATTTTTCGCCAAATTCAAAACAGTTCCATCTGGGACTGTTTCCAACTTTTCTGTTTTGCCACGTGAATCTTGTCGGTCGGTAAAAGTTTTCCGATAAGGAGCGGGGAACTCGGATCGTGAAGTTCCTTGTTTCGGTAGTAGGCTTGGACACCGCTTGTCGCATAGCAGTATCGGCAGAGATGTCCGCAACTGTCATAAGCTCCGATGTCGTTTCCGGCAATGCAGCGGCATTCCGACCGTAAAAATTTCCCCTTGGGAAAACTCAGTTTGGTTTGAAGCGCCTGTTCGATAACTTCGGCGGAGAAACAGCCGTTCATTTCCATTCCACATTTTTCAAGGCTTGGATTTTCGGCGCAGCCCTTGATGCGAATCCCGTATCGCATTCCGATTTCGACAAAGGATTCGGCTAGTTGACTCTGTTCTTCCGGAGCAACGGTTCGCACTTCTGGAAAATTTCTCAGGACCTTTGCGTATAGGTCGATGAAGCTGATGACGCATGTGCTTGTATAGCCGCTGAGCATTTCCGCCATCTTTTGAAAGGCTTTAACGTGCCATTTTACCGGATAACGTTCCGTGATGAGAATCGGATCGTATCGCCAACCGACCCGATGCGCTCCGATGGAATTTGAAAGTTCTCGAAAGGATTGGACGACGCTTAATTTGTGTGGAACATGAGGTTCGATGTCGCGGCCGTATGGGGTGATTGTCACAAACCAATATTGGCCATAGGGTTCGAGCAAAGGCAGATAGGAAAACATCGGTGCGGGATTTTTTGTACAGAATCCGATTAAATCGACAACACGAGGCGAGAGAATGTATTTGGTGACAAGCTGCGGATTGTACGGGCTGCGGACAAGTACAAAACCTTCCGTGAGCCGAGCGGCAAACCATTTGGCATAAAAAGCGGGAATGTCTGTGCGGAATCCGGTCTGTAGAATCATGCGAAAAAAATAGATTCAAAAAAGGGAGGCCCGCCTTTCGGACCTCCCTGCTCCCCTCAATTCCTTTATTAAAATAAAACTCTGTTTTGACATATTTTGTCAAAAATGAACCCGCAGGACAATTCCTTCCTTGTTGCTGTTCCCTTCGGAAAGATTAGTGCTCAAACGGGCAATGCTTGCGCTGTAGGCGAATTTTTTGGGAAATGCCCGGCGAAGAATCGCAGCGCCTGTCGCTCGGATGTAGCCAGCCTTGGACTTTCCGCCGTTTCCGAAAAGTTTTTCCGAAACATCTTCGATAGCGACACCGATAGCGTTCGGGTCATATGGGTTGTAAGGTTCCGCTTGGACGGAAACCGTTAGCTCCGAGTAAAACTTGTTTTTTCTTTCGCGGACAAGGGATTCGCCTCGGAGAAAATCCTTGCCGATCGCTTCGTGGAGAAAAGCGTTTAGGGCTGTATTTTTGGAATTCCAGGCGTGATAATCTGTCCCGACTGTTCCGATGGTAAATTCCCCATGCCCGATTTGTTTCAGATAGCGGACGAACATCTCATCGACCGTTTCTTTTCCCGGTTCGGGTGAAAGTTCTTCTCTCGCAGCCGCAAAAAGAATTTCCGCCGTATCCGATGTCGGCGAAAGAATTCCTTGTTGAAACATCTTCTGGAACCCGCTGGAATGGGAAAAACGCCCGTAAAGCCAGGCAAAAAGCGCAAGCGGTGCGATGGGCTTGATGATGTAAAGCGTAAG
>CAVKXR010000038.1:0-14939 GCA_963660275.1 Oscillospiraceae bacterium | reverse complement strand
GGAAAGGGATGTGTCATAATGAAAGAAATCCGTATCACTTGAATTCTTGGAACACGCCATGAATAAGGAAAAAAACAAACAGACTATCGTAAATACATTGTTACGCAAGATTTCATCTCCTTCTATCAATCCTAAACAACATAGCCTTTCAAAAGAAAAATGACTACATTATTTGTAAACTTTACAACCCAAGGATGCCCAAATGAAAAAACTGACCCTTTCAAGCGAGAACACGAAAATCGCCGGTGTCTGCGGCGGCATCGGCGAATACTTTGGAATCGACGCAACGATCGTCCGCATTCTCTGGATTCTCGGCACGTTGCTTTCTTTTGGGACCGGGCTTCTCGCCTATCTCATCTGCTGGATGCTGATTCCTAACGCCGACTGAGCGTCATCGGGAAACGCCTTTTAAACCGCGGATCTTCCAAAACTCGCGCCCAGAGGAATCCCTTCCGGGCGTTTTCCTTTGAAAACTCGAATTTCGTCGCTCGAATCACCGAAGGCTTTAAGCTCCGTTCGAATTCAGGCTCAACGGAAGGCGAAACCTGTTCAGCTTCCGCCTTCTTTTCCGGAAAAGGCAAGCAACTCGATTCGGCGACGCTCGGAAAACGGTCTTCAAAAACCTTTTCGGAAGCACTTTCCTTTTCAACAGGTTTGGAAGAACGAGGAGCAACCAAGACAGGTTCCGGTTCTGGCAACTCTTCGGGCACCGACTCATCGGCATATTCCGGTGAGGATTCCTCGAAGTTTCCTTCGGAATCGTCCAAAGTTTTCGCCTGCTCTTCTCGGAACTTGCGAATCAAGTCCTGCAAGGAGTCCGAAGTTTCCGCATCCGACGGAGAACCGTTTTCTTCTTCGCGTTCATCGAGATATTCTTCGGGCGGTTCGTTCTCGGGTTCGGAAAGATTCTTGCTCTCGCCGACACGTTTCTTGAGCCAGGCGGCTCCGACCTGGAGCGCGACAATCGCCAAAAGAATCAGGAGACTTTCCATAAAGACCGCTGAGGATTAGACGTTCGGCTGGTGAGGTTCTTGATTTTCACCGAGTCCGAGCTGCGTGCGCATCTGCGTATCGGCCTGGATGTTCTTCATGTTGTAATAATCCATCACGCCGAGATGCCCGGAACGGAGTGCGTCCGCCATCGCCATCGGGACCTGCGCTTCGCTTTCCACGAGTTTCGCACGCATTTCCATGACCTTCGCTTTCATTTCCTGCTCGGCGGCAAAAGCCATCGCGCGACGTTCTTCCGCTTTCGCCTGGGCTATTTTCTTGTCCGCCTCGGCGCGGTCCGTTTCCAAAATCGCCCCGATGTTCTGCCCAACATCGACATCGGCAATGTCAATCGAAAGGATTTCAAACGCGGTTCCGGCATCGAGTCCCGATGCGAGAACCTTTTTCGAAATCATGTTCGGATTTTCAAGCACATCCTTGTGGCTCTTGGCGCTTCCGATCGAAGAGACGATTCCCTCGCCGACACGGGCGACGACCGTTTCCTCGCCGGCACCGCCGACGAGTTTCTGGATGCTCGCGCGAACCGTAATGCGGGTCACCGCATGCAGCTGGATACCGTCGAGAGCGACAGCGCTCACGCGCGGAGTTTCGATCACCTTCGGGTTCACGGACATCTGGACCGCTTCGAGGACATTTCGACCGGCAAGATCGATCGCCGCGGCCTGTTTAAAGTCCAGCTTGATATTCGCCTTGTTCGCAGCGATCAGCGCCTGGACCACACGGATAACGTTTCCGCCCGACATAAAATGCGCTTCGAGAAGATTCGTATCGACAGGCATTCCCGCCTTGCAGCTGAGAATCCGGGAGTCCACAATGACCTTGGGCGGCACCTTGCGAAGCCGCATCCCGATCAGCTGGAACATGCTCACGCCCGCCTTGGAAAACAGCGCTTGTAGCCAGAGGCTGAAAAACTTTGCGATAAACGCAAGCAGGATAATCGCAACGATAATCGCAATCAGGACAGCGACGCCGACAATCATAGTCATAGGTACCTCAAACGGTTAAAGTCCTTTTCAATCTATACAAATTTATTCCAGAGCGGATTTAAAATAGGCGATTGTTTTTTCGAGGCCTTCTTCCAGTTCAACCGAAGGTTCCCACCCGGAAAGCGCCATCTTCGCCCGGGAAATATCGGGTTTCCGCTTTTTCGGATCGTCCCCGGGAAGGCTCAGGAAAGAAATCTTACTTTTGCTGTGCGTCAGCGCGATAACCTTTTCCGCCAGTTCGAGCATGGTAAATTCATGCGGGTTTCCGATGTTCACCGGTCCGATGCAATCGTCCTGGTCCATCATGCGGACAAGAGCCTCGACTAAATCCGAAACGTAGCAGAAGCTGCGCGTCTGCTCTCCCGAACCGTAAATGGTGATGTCTTCACCCCGAAGAGCCTGCACGATGAAGTTGCTCACCACGCGTCCGTCGTTCGAAAGCATCCGCGGGCCATAAGTGTTGAAAATCCGCACAATCCGGATATCGACATGGTTCTGTCGGTGATAGTCCATGAAGAGCGTTTCCGCAACGCGTTTTCCCTCGTCATAGCAGCTGCGGATGCCTATCGGGTTAACGTTTCCCCAGTAGTCTTCCGTTTGCGGGTGCACATCCGGATCGCCATAGACTTCGCTCGTCGAAGCCTGTAAAATCCGCGCATGGACGCGCTTCGCAAGGCCAAGCATATTGATAGCTCCCATAACGCTGGTCTTGATCGTCTTGACCGGGTTGAACTGGTAATGGATGGGGCTTGCCGGACACGCCAGATTGAAAATGCGGTCCACTTCGAGAAGAATCGGTTCCGTAACATCGTGACGGACCAGTTCGAAATTGGGATTTCCGCGCAAATGCTCCACGTTTACCCGGCGCCCTGTAAAGAAATTGTCGAGGCAGATAACCTCGTGACCGTCTGCGAGCAGACGTTCGCACAGATGACTTCCCAAAAAGCCGGCACCGCCGGTAACCAAGCAACGCATAGAAACTCCGATTTTTAATTCCCTATATAGAAAAAAGACCCGCCGGAAAGCGAGCCTTTTTGCGCAAGACCGAAGTTTTGGCGCTTAGAAATTGATGTCGAGAGCAGCGTTGATTTCCTGGGAATCGCCGAAGTCGCTACGGCAGATAACAAGGTTCGCCTTGACGGTGAACATCGGGTTGATGTCGTAGCCGGCACCGATCCAGAAAGAAATTCCGTTGTCGCCCGAATCGTCCGCCTTGACAGAACCGTACTCCGTATCCGTAAGACGGAGATCAAAAGCCAAACCAACCCAAGGCGTAAGACCAATCGAAGCGATTGTGTAGTCGAGTTCGCCCTGGAGAGTCATCTTCAAACCTTCGTCAATATCTTCATCTTCAAACTTCCAATTCAAACCGAGTTCGGAACCGAGAACGAGGTTCGGCATCAATTCCTGCGTGTACTGGATAGCGAAATAAAGTCCAAACGGATCATACGGAGCGACATCATCCGAATTCAGCGGGAGAGCGACATCGACAGCCGCGATGAGCATCGGCATGAACTGGTAGCGGGCTCCGAGAGTCATCGCAGTAAAACCGTCGTTGTCGCCGAACTGGTAGCCAAGTCCCATGATGGCAAGTTCAAGGTTCGGGATGACGACATATTCGCCTTTCAAGCGCAGAGCGGTCGTGGACCAGCCGTCGTCCCATGTATGGGCGAGCCCGACTTCGACCTGTCCCTTGCCGACTTCGCCGACCGAGAAGTAATTGTAAGTTGCAAAGCTGCTCGATGCGACGACAGCCAAAGCCAATGCGATTTTCTTAAGCATATTTGTCTCCTTGCTGTAGAAAAAATCCAGACAGCAAGATAAAAATTTCTTTACATTCGTCAAGGTCGAAACCGAAATTTATTCTTCTAAATCTCTTTCAATCGTTTCTGCCGCCAAGTTTCCGCGGAGAGCGACCAGACGGACTCCGTCAAGCGTCAGGTAAGGATCGTATGTGTCGATAACGCCTGTATGGCCCACGACGGTCCTGCCCCAGCCTCCTGTCGCAAAGACCGGTACGCGCTTTTTCCCCATTTCCTTTTTGATCTTTGCCACGAGCGTTTCGAGTTCCGCCATGAATCCGAACAAGAGTCCCGCGCGGATGGCGTCGTCCGTATTGTTCGCGATGAGCCTTTCCGGCCATTTGATGCTCACGGGAAGAAGTCTCGCCGCCTTTTCGGTCAAGACGTCCAGGCTCGCGCTGATGCCCGGAATGATGATTCCGCCGGCAAAGCCTCCGTCCTTCATTACGTCAAAGGTTGTCGCGGTCCCCATGTCAATGACGATCGCGTCTGAAAACCCGCGTTCCCTGAGAGCGATGACATTGCAGAGACGGTCCGCGCCGAGAGTCCCGGGGTTCGGGTAAGCAATTGGGCAATCCAGGCAGTTCTTGGAGCTGACAACCTGGACAGGCCGCTTGATGAAAGTCTGTAAGGCCTTGACCCAAGTCCGTTCGAGTACGGGAACGACCGTCGAAAGCCCGACATGCGTGATGGATTCGATAGGAATCTCCGAGAACCGGATAAGCCCGCTGACCCGGTTCATCAATTCGTCGGATGTCGTCTCCTTGCGCGTCGTAAGCCGCCAGTGATCGACGACCTTGTCGCCCTTGAAAATGCCGAGGACCGTGTGCGAATTTCCCACATCGACCGCAAACGTAAAAGGCTCCCGTCCGCACACCGGCTTTTTCGGGTCCAATTTTCGGAGACGCTTCATCAAATTCTCATCGAAATGTCCAGAGCCTTGACGCTGTGCGTCAAAGCCCCGACCGAAATGTAGTCTAAGCCGAGCGTCGCGATTTCCTTCGCCCGTTCGAGCGTCATGTTGCCCGAACCTTCCACCAAAACCTTATCGCCGCTTTCCCGGATGATTTTCAAGGCTTCCGCCATCATCGCATTGGACATGTTGTCGAGCATGATGACATCGACGCCCTTGTTCAGAAGCTTTTTCAGCTCGTCGAGATTTTCGACTTCCATTTCGACCATCAGGTTCCGGTCGTTGTGCTTCTTGACCACGGCGAGCGCTTCGAGGACGCCACCGCAAGCCGCGATATGGTTGTCCTTCACGAGAACCATGTCGAAAAGTCCCATCCGGTGATTGCTGCCCCCGCCGACGCGAACCGCGTACTTTTGCAGCGTGCGGAATCCGGGAATCGTCTTCCGGGTATCGAGAACCTTCGTGTGTCCAGCCTTCAAGACTTCCTGGAACTTGTGTGCGACCGTCGCTACGCCGGAGAGCTGCTGGATAAAATTCAAAAGCGTCCGCTCTCCCGTCAAAAGTTCCCGCGTTGTCCCGTCCAGTTCCGCGATCAAGTCTCCGATTTTCACCACGTCGCCGTCATGCTTGTAAAGCTTGACTTTCACGTTCGCCTGGAGTTCCTGAAAAACCAGATCGATAATCGGAAGCCCCGCTAAGACGCCATCTTCCTTGGCGATGAGGCGCGCATGTTCACACTGGTTTTCCGGAATGGTCCAAAGGCTTGTCACGTCGCCTGTGCGAACATCTTCCGCAAGCGCAAGGCGGATTAGGGTCAAAGCGTCTTCTACCGGGAACACCGGCGTGGAATTGTCACCGTACATTATTGAGCTCCTTTTCCTGTGAGCACGACATAAACCGTTCGGAACAGAATCTGCAGATCGAGCAGAAGCGACATGTTCTCGTAATAGTACATATCATATTCCAGTTTCTTCTGGACATCTTCGAGGCTCGTATCATAATGGTAGCGAACCTGTGCCCAGCCGGTAAGCCCCGGCTTCATCTTGAGACGTCCGATATAAAACGGAATCTGCTCGCGCAGCTTTTCAATGAACACGGCGCGTTCGGGCCGCGGTCCCACCATGCTCATGTCGCCTTTCAAGACGCACAGAAGCTGCGGCAATTCGTCAATTCTCGTCTTGCGGAGAAAATGCCCTACCCGCGTGATGCGCGGATCGTTTTTCGTCGCCCACTGCGCACCGTTCTTTTCCGCATCCGTAAACATCGTGCGGAACTTGTGGACCATGAAACGCTTGCCGTAAAGCCCAACGCGTTCCTGCGAATAAAAGACAGGGCCTTTGGAATCGAGCTTCACCGCAAGAGCCGTGAGAAGTGTCACCGGAAGCGTGCAAAGAAGAAGAACCGCTGCGACGACGATATCCAGAATCCGCTTGACGCGCACCTGCCACGGCGGCATGTTGTAAGCAAAGAGTTCCTGCAACTCGAAACCGTGGACAAGGTTCGTCTTGTAGTGTCCGCTGATGACATTGTAAAGCCCGGGAATCACGTAAATGTGGAGCGGCAAGTCACAGGCCCAGGCCAAGACGCGCGTAATTTCCTGGAGCGACGAGCTGTCGTGCGAAATGACAATTCCCGAAATCTTGTTTTTCTTCACGATGTTTGCCAAGTCGGAATATTTTCCAAGAACAGGAAATCCCGCAAACGAATGTTCCATCACCTGGTAATGCTCGTCCAAAAATCCGACGACTTTCCGTCCGCGTTCCGGAGCCTTTGCGAAAGCTTCGGCGACCTTCCGACCGGCAGCCGTCGCCCCGAGCACGAGCAGCTTGTTCGCCCCGAAACCTTTGCGCAGCATGGACCGCAAGAAGGCGGCGACGAGCATCCGGCAACCTCCGACAGAAAGGAAGACGCCGACACCGTAAATCAAAATCCACTTGAAGCGCGAACCATAGACGTAGTTTCCCAAAAGGGGCGCTCCCGTAATCAGCCGTCCGATGAATTCCGAGCCGAAAAGCCCGAGCAGAATCGCGACGATGCCGATAAGGACAGCCCGCAAGACATGCAGAACCTGCAAAGTCCGCGAAAGCAGAAGCCAGGACCGATAAAGCCCCGTTGCCGCAAAGAGCGCGCACCAGCCGAGATTCAGGAAAAATCCCGCACGGGTATATTCCGAAATCATCTTTTCCGGAGCGAACTTGTCCGGAATCCAGCCGCTGTGAAACTGCACCCAAAACGCAAGGGCAAAGCAGATCGACAGCGCCAGATAGTCGAAGACTACATGCAACAGCAGTTCGAGCTTGTTTCCGCGGAGCATAAAAGCCTACTTGAGGAAACGGATCATCTGGCTCTTTTCCGCGACAGCCGACAGGGAGTCAATCGCTTCGAGAGCAGCGAGAATCTTGCTTTCCTTGGTGCGTTCCGAGACGACGACGATGCTCACCTTGCCCGGATCGTTCACGTTTTTCTGGATGATGGATTCGATTGAAATACCGTTCTGGCTAAAGATTCCCGTAATGCTTGCGAGGACTCCGCACGAATCCTTGGTCGTAAAGCGGAGATAGTAGCGCGAATAGGTTTCCTCGATCGGGGTGAGTTCCGCCGCATTTTCCTTGTTGAACCATCCCATCGGGAGCGGTTTCCGGGAACCGATATCGGTGGAACGGGCAAGCGACACGAGATCCGCGACAACGGCGCTTGCCGTCGGAAGTCTTCCCGCACCGGCACCTGTCTGGAGCGTCTGCCCCAGATTGTCGCACTGGAGATACACGGCATTCAGCACGCCATCGACATTCGCCAAAAGATGTTCGCAAGGGACAAGAGAGGGATGGACACGGGCATCGACCGAGCCGTTTTCTCCGCGACCGTAAATGCCGAGCAGCTTGATCTTGTAGCCGAGTTCCTTCGCGTTTGCGATATCTTCGGCGGTAATCTTCGAAACGCCCGTCACGTGGATCTTCTCGAAATCGACATACTTACCGCTGCAAAGGCTCGCAAGGATTGCCGTCTTGTGCGCCGAATCGATTCCCTCGATATCAAAAGTCGGGTTGCGTTCCGCAAAGCCCTTTTCCTGGGCCTCCTTCAGCGCGGCATCGAACGAAAGCCCGCTTTCCCCCATCCGCGAAAGGATGTAGTTGCACGTTCCGTTGATAATGCAGCTCAGATGTTCCACTTTGCTTCCGACAAAGCCTTCCTGGATGCTGCGGATAATGGGAATTCCCCCGCCGACAGCCGCTTCGAACAAAATGTGGCAACCGTTCTTTTCGGCAAGCGGAAAAAGCTCATGCCCGTATTTCGCAAGCATCGCCTTGTTCGCCGTCACCACGTTCTTCTTATGTTCCAGCGCAGCGGTAATCCACTTGCGCGGCATCTCGTAGCCGCCGGCGAGTTCCACGATTACCTGGATAGACGGATCCGCTATCATTTCCATCGCATCGGTCGTCGTCCGATATCCCTTCGCCTTGTAAGGGGCAAGTTCCGTATCGTCCTTTGCGCAAATGCAGGCAAGTTCCAGGTCAAGTCCCAGCGTCTCGCGATATTTCGCCGTCTTCGCTTCCAAAATTTCGACAACACCGCCGCCGATCGTTCCTGTGCCGATAAGTCCAATGCGCATAATTTGGTCTCCAATTAAAATTTTTCGGGCTATAAATTAGAAAATCAAATCTATATTTGGAACGTGAACGATGATTTTACAAAGTCCAAGCTAGGGGATCTGCTTTCCTCGAAAGACATCGGCAACACCGTCTATCCGGCAAGCCTCTTCAAGGCGCGTCTCCGCGAAGAATTCCTGCGGACAAACCGCACGCAGCGCCCGTTTCTCTACTTCAGGATTATCACCCGGCAGTTCGACCTCATCGGATTCGGCAAGCTCGAATCGCCGTCCATCCGCGCATGGAAAATCGCTGTCCTCACCGTCCTCACCGAAACAAAATTCACGGATATTGTCGGCTACCTCGATAATCCCGACGGACTAGGCGTCATCCTCATCGATTCCGATCTCTACATTCTCGAAAGGCTTCGCCGAAAAATCATCGTGAACCTGAAAAAAGCGGGACTGGTCAGCGTCCTGAAGAAAAAATTACGGCAACCCGTATTCCAGGTTTCCCTTTACACGGGCCTCCAGGAGAAAAAAGACCAGAAGCTGGATACCTCCATCCAGAAGTTCAACCTTCGCAATAACGGTTTCTTTTCGTTCAAGCGGCTCTTCTATTCCGATATCCTGTCGCAGACGAACAGGTTCTCGCTCTGCGCCAAGGAAGTAGTCAAGCGGACATTCGACATCGTCTCCTCGTTCTGCGGCATCGTCATCCTTTCCCCGCTGCTCATCGCCTGCGCGGCAATCGTCAAGGCTAGCGACCCCAAAGGTCCCATCATCTTCAAGCAGACCCGCGTCGGCAAGAACGGAAAGCTTTTCACAATGTACAAGTTCCGCAGCATGTATGTCGATGCGGAAGAACGCAAAAAGGAGCTGGAAAAGTTCAACGAATCAAGCGGACCGACTTTTAAGATGAAGAACGACCCACGCATCTATCCGATGGGTCACATTCTCCGAAAATTCAGCCTCGACGAACTTCCCCAGCTGTTCAACATCCTCTGCGGCGACATGTCCGTCGTCGGACCGCGCCCGCCGCTCCCGTCCGAAGTCAGCGAATATCTCCCGTGGCACAAGATGCGCCTTTCCGTCACGCCGGGTCTCACCTGCTTCTGGCAAGTCAGCGGGCGCAGCGACATCGGGTTTGAAGACTGGATGCGCCTCGACAACAAGTATGTCCGCCATGCGAACTTCACCACGGACATCCAGCTTGTCGCCAAAACGTTCAAGGCGGTTTTCAAGAGCGACGGAGCCTATTAACCCACGAAAAAAGGCAGCGCGAAGCTGCCGTTTTGCCAAAGGACTTTCAAAAATTACATCAGGCCGGGAATGCGCATTCCGGCGGTCAGCTCTTCCATGCTCGCCTTGGACGTGTCGTCCTTCTTTTTCGTCGCCGCATTGACCGCGGCCATCACCAAATCTTCAAGTGCCTCGACATCGTCCTTATCGACCGCTTCCGGATTGATCTTGATGGACGTCATGATTCCCTGACCGTTCAAGACGACTTTCACCATGCCGCCGCCCGCTTCCGCTTCGAAGCTCTGCGCCTGGAGATCGTTCTGGGCCTTGACCATCTTGGACTGCATTTTCTGCAAGTCCTTCAACATTTTTTGCATATTCATAATAGGTTTCCTTTTTGGAGTAAGTTACAATTTTATTCCTGCTCCGGAGTCGTTGCGCACACGTCCGCATCGGAATTTCCGGCATTACCGCTTTTCGGAAGGCTTCGCGTCTCGATAAGCTCCGCGACAAACTTTTCGACAAACTTGGCAAGACCCGGTTCTTTTTGGACATCGGATTCCCAAGGAGAAAGCGGGACAGCAAGAACGTCTTCGCCGGGCTTCGGCTCTAAAAGTTCAAACGTCACAGCGACCTTCGTCTGCAAGCGGTCCTCCAGAATGTTCGAAAGTCTCGTGCGGTAATCCTCGCGCGACATCATCTGGTCGAAGCCCCACTTGAACGATGCCGGATAGACGACTTTCAGGCGAAAAGGGTTTTCCTGGAAATCGCCGTGTTCAAGCGCCGAACCGTTCAGGCTTGTCGCAAAGAATCCCAGTTCCTGCGTGAAGCACGAGCGGATCAGTTCCTGCCAGGATGCGCAGATATCGTAGCGGGTGAACTGCCGCGCCGAGCCTTCGCCAAAGTCATCGAGAGAAACATTTTCCCCCGCGTCCCGCTCCTCTCCGGCAAAGGATTCCCCGAAATCAATCGCCATGAAATCTTCAACGCCCGGAGAAGGAGCTTGCTGTTCGGAAATTTGCGCGGGACTTTCGCTCGGCACATTGGCGCGAGGCGAAGTTCCCATAACAGGCGCATCAAAATCGATGGCGAAAGGCGAATCCGTCCGAACTTCAGGAACAGGCGTCGCTTTCGGCGGAAGAACCGTTTCAGAGACAGGTTCCGCTAATTTTTTTTTTGAACCCTGGGAGAGAGGGTCATTGATAGCCATCAGGGCGCGTTTCAGATCAACCGCCCTATCGAGGTAGGCCATTCGCGCAAAGGCTGACTCTACCAGAAGCCGCGGGTTCGAACTTCGGCGGATGTTTCCCTGCAAGTCGGTCAAGATTCTCGCAATCCGCAAGAGGTCGCCGTTCGAAAGGGATGCCGCGCAGATTTCAAGCTTTGCAAAAAGCCCGTCGGAGATATTCAGCTCCTCGGAAGAAATGCCACCGACTTTTACGTAGAGACGGTTGCGGAGAAACTTGGCGAAGCCGTCGAGGAGCGGCGCAAATTCAACCCCGGTTTCCGAAGCCTTATCGACGACGGCAAAAGTTCCCTTGATGTCGTGCTTCTCGATCGCTTCGAGGAGCGAGAAATACAGCTCGGTCGGCGGGATTCCGAGAACGGAGCGGACCGCTTCCGCATTCATATCGTTCCCGGTAAACGCGTATGCCTGGTCAAAAAACGTGAGCGCGTCGCGCATCGAACCGTCCGCCTTTTCGGCTATCATCCCGAGGGCTTCGGCGTCGGTCGAAATTTTTTCCTGTTCGCAGATATACTTGAGGCGGCTCGTAATCTGCTTGGTGGTCAGACGCTTAAAGTCAAAGCGCTGTACGCGGGAAAGAATCGTCTGCGGGACCTTGTTCACCTCGGTCGTCGCAAAGATGAAAATCACGTGAGGAGGAGGCTCTTCCAGCGTCTTGAGAAGGGCGTTGAAAGCTCCCTTGGAAAGCATGTGTACTTCGTCGATGACAAAGACCTTGTATTTTCCGATCATCGGCGTGTATTGCGTCTGCTCCAGAAGCTCGCGGATATTATCGACGCCCGTGTTGGAGGCCGCATCGATTTCGATTACGTCCATCGGATGCCCGCTCGCGATGTCTTGACAGCTCTTGCACTTGCCGCAAGGGACGAGCGGATTTCCGCCCGTACAGTTCAGCGTCTTCGCGAGGATTCGAGCTGAAGTCGTCTTCCCGACTCCGCGCGTTCCCGTGAACAGGAACGCATGGTGCAAGCGTCCGCCCGTTATCGCGTTTTCAATCGTCTTCGCGATATGCTCCTGGCCGACCAGATCCTGGAAAGATTCCGGTCGCCATTTACGAGCCATTGCTATGTAAGCCATCTGCGATATCCTTTAGCGGAGGGTAATTTCACCGTCGGCTGCGATTTTTTCGCGGAGCTTGTCGTGCGCCTTGTTCACCGCTTCGTCGGTCAGCGTTTCCGTCATCGACTGGTAGGTAAAGGTATAGACCATGTTCTTCTGGCCCGGAAGAACACCCACGCCCTGATAAACGCTCTTGAGTTCAATCTTCGAAAGATTCTTCGCCTTGAACGATCCGAGCTTCTGCAAGATGGATTCGTTCGTCATGCGTTCGGGAACGAGCATCGAGACGTCGCGCGTCATAAAGACCTGGCGGCTGAAAGGCTTGAACACGACTTTCCGTTCGCGAAGAGCCAAAACCGTGTCCAGGGAAACCTCGAAAAGAGCCGTCGCATAGCTGATGTCGAAAGCCTTGAGCACCGACGGATGGACCATGCCTATCGATCCGATGACCGTATCGCCGCAAGCGATGACGCCCTGCTTCCCCGGATGCAGGAACTTTTCCGGCTTCTGCGGAGCGCGCACTTCAATCGAAATGCCGAGACGCTTGAAGAGGGAAACGGCAACGCCCTTGATGTCCGCAAATTCCACTTCTCGCGGCTTGTCGTTCAAGGCTTCCATCTTGAAATGCCCGGCGAGGACCGCGCACAAAATAGGCTTTTCGGTAAAGCCGGTATCGCGCAAATCGCTCCGGGACGCGTTCTGGAACTGCGCCTTTCCGTTTTCAAACAGGCGGACAGAACCCGGACGGTTCTTTTCGTTGTCGGCGACGGACTTGAGGAGAATCGGGATGAGGGAAGTCGGGACGCAGCCCAGCTCCTCGGACAGCGGATTCAAAAGCCTTGCCGGACGGGAACGAGGATCGTCTTCCGAAGGTTCGCCGAAGACAGCCGCCGTATTCGCAGCGCTTGTAAAGCGGAGCGACAGACATTCATGAAGCCCGAGCGAAGAAAGCGTATAGCGGATGCGGCGTCCGAGGATTTCATCTGCCGGAAGATCGTTCGGCTTAATCTTAAACGACGGAACGTCATACGGGATATTATCAAAACCCACGAGCCGCGCGACTTCTTCGATCAGATCGACTTCACGTTCGAGGTCCGGGCGGAACGGCGGAATTTCAAATTCCATATCGCCCAGATGCTTCAGTCCGATGCCCGTGAGATAACGGACGATTTCCTCTTCCGACGGGGAAATGCCGAGAACCTTTTCGACTCGGGACGCGCGGAGCTTCACCACGAAAGGCTTCACCTGGTGGTCGGAACCTGTGTATTCGACAGCGCCTTTCAGCACCTTTCCGCCGGCGACTTCCTGGATGAGACCGCAAGCGTAATCGTCCATTTCGCGTTGCATCGAATAGTCGATGCCGCGTTCAAAGCGGTAGCTCGAATCGGTCGATGTGCAGAGGCGACGAGCCTGTTTGCGGACAACCGTCGGATTGAACCAGGCGCTTTCGAGAAACACGTTCGTTGTCGTTTCGGTAATCTCGCTTTCCACGCCGCCCATCACCCCGGCGACGCATGACGGACGGTCTCCGTCGCAAATCACCAAGTCGTCTGTCGAAAGTTCATGTTCCTTGTGATCGAGCGTCTCGATTTTCTCTCCGGGGCGAGCCTTGCGCACGACGACTTCCGCACCGGAAAGCTTTGACATGTCAAAGCTGTGGAGCGGCTGCCCCACGTCCATCAGAACAAAGTTCGTCACATCGACCACGTTGTTCACGCTGTTCAGGCCGACAGACTTGAGAAGTCTCGAAAGCCACTTCGGGGATTCTCCCACGTGGACGCCTTCGATGACGCGACCCACATAGCGGGAGCATCCGGCACCCGGCTCCACGGAAAGCTTGATCGCAGACGAAGCTTCCTTGGAAGCGTCTTCGGTTAATTTGTAGGGAAGCGGTTTCAGCGGGCGGTTAAACTTGGCGGCGAGTTCCCGCGCAACCCCTCGATGGGAAAGCGCATCCGGACGGTTCGGTGTCACGTTCAATTCATAAGTCGCATCGTAAAGCCCGAGCGAAACAAAGGGCGTTCCCGCCGGGATCTGGTCATCGAGAACCATGATTCCACCGTGATCGTCCGAAAGTCCGATTTCATCCTCGGCGCAAATCATTCCGAAGCTTTCTACGCCGCGGATCTTGGACTTCTTCATTTTGAGCGACTTGCCGTCCGGAAGCGGAAGTTCCGCGCCAATCGGTGCAAGCACGACCGTCTGGCCCGCCGCGACATTCGGAGCGCCGCAAACGACCTGGAGCGTTTCCTTTCCATCGGAAACCGTCGTGATGTGCAAGTGGTCGCTGTCGGGGTGAGGTTCGCACGTGAGAACTTTCGCCACGACCAACTTTTCATACTGTTTCGCAGGCTCTTCCATGCCTTCCACTTCAAGCCCGATAGACGTCAAGGCCTTTGCCACCTGGTCCGCGGTTTCCGGGAGTTCCACATGACGGCGAAGCCAATTCAACGAAACTTTCATCGTATCAAATCCTTTATTTTTTTTGAAATCTAGAAAAATTCAATCGAGCCAATTCAAGGCCCTTTCGGTTATCGCCGAATACCATCCCCGTTCATCGTTGAATTTTATCGCCAGTTCATCGGATATTTCAAAAAATCGCTGGACCTGTTTTGGAGAAGGGATATAGGAACATCGGCGACTATCTTCCAACATCTTCCGAAAAATTGGCAGAGGCAAGGGGACAATGGAACTTTTCCCTCCATAGTAGGAAATGTTCAAATGATGCAATCCATAAAAATGGGCGATGCAGGCATCGTTAATGCTCGGAGCGATAAACAGGCAATAAGCCGTCTTGCCTATTTCCTTTTTCAGCTTTCCTAAATGGCGACTTACAGGTTCGCTTTCCATATCATATTGCCTCTGCCCTGTGGCAAGTGTCACTTCAACAGAAAGACAGAAATCTCCATAATCGCAAACAATATCCGCCATATTACCAGGTGCCGTTGAAAGTGGTTTTCCATAGTCGTCGAAGTTTAGGTTCGCCCGAATATCACCCCCATCGAGCATCGTCATCGCTCGCCACGTGTTCCATTCGAACATCAGAGGCGCATCATACAATTCTTTTTTCTCGATTTGAGCAAAAACGTTTTGG
>CAVKXR010000037.1:0-15190 GCA_963660275.1 Oscillospiraceae bacterium | reverse complement strand
GCTCCGAATTATCTGTTGCAAAGTTTTAAAGGAAATCTGGAAGAAAAGGGCTATGATGACCGATTATCGGAATTTTATGGCTTTTTGGTTAATTTGTTTGAACAGGCTGCCGATGAACATTTTTTGGGAAAGAATGTGGAAATTTTTGCCGAAATGCTAAAAGATGAGGATCTAAAAAAAGAACTCGTAGCTCATTCGGAGGATAAATTAGAAGCCATTACGGCTTTGACTCAAAAGCATCCGCATCTTGGTTTACAAATTCCTAAAAAACCTTTAAATTTAAGGGCTTTGTGGATTTTGATTCTAGTGGGAATCGATATTTGTCTGATTGTATATAGTCATTGGGTTCTTTTTATTTTAATGTTGGTATTGGGCTTTGGAATAATTCGGGGAAAGAAGAAAAAATATAAAGCAAAGTATAACGATTATTTGAACTCTGTAAAGGAAGCCTATTTCAATGGGCTGTATCTTGCTTTAACAGAGGGAAAATGCGATTAACTAACTTCCTCCCCCTTATCCTCGCCGCTTCCGTCTTTGCGGCAAGCCCAAATCCCGAGCCGATTGCCTATGGATATGGTGAAGGTGTCTATACGAAGCTTTCTTTTCCAGGAGTTCGCTCGGATGGCGGAATGGTGGCGGAACTTGCCAAGCGGGGAATCGTTACCGAAGTGGTTCCTTACGAGCCATCGCCCGATGTTGGTCGTGTGCAGCTTGTGACCATCGACCCGAACAAATTAACGGATACCGTTTCAGCGGAAATGACAATTCGGCGTGCGATGCTCTCGGAACGCGTTGAGAACCCCTTGGTGAGCGATCCCGTCGTCATCCTTTTTGGCAAACTTTTCAAAACCGGATGGTGGGATGACCGCTTGCCGCCTTACCCGAGACAACTGGGCGCAAAGGGGGAGAGCGATTTTTTAACACCGAAGGCCCTTTCTTTGGAAGAGATGTTTACAGCTCGTTTTCAGATTGCCGTCGAAAAGAAAAATTCTTCGTCTGCTTTGCATTTTTGGGGAAGTTTTAAGGAGGAAACAAACGCTGGTTCAGAAAGCGAATTTTCCATTTTCTATCCTGTCCAAAAGAACGAGATGAACGGAAACGGACCGTTTTATTCCTATAAGGGGACTTGGACGGCGACATTTTGGGATTCTACAGCGGATGTGACGTATCAAGTCGATGCTGTCCAAGGCGCCCCGGTAAGGACGGTCGTGTCGATGGCGGGAAAGATTATCAAGGAATGTAAAATCGTCGGCGATGCGTTTGACTGGGCGAGCTACGCGATCAACTGCATGGATTTCCGCTATTCCAAGACTTTTGATTCGACGCCAAAAATCCGCGAGTATGAAATCGCGGAAGATGCGGAAGAGCCGTGAAAGATGAATCCGGGAAATCTGAATTTTAAAATCCAAAACTTTTAACCAGAAGGAGACCATGATGAAAACTTTCAATTTTTCGCTTTCGGGGCTTTGCTCCGCAGGGCTTTTTCTTGCCGCTTGCGGTGACGACGTTACCAAGGTAAGCAATGTGACGAATGAGGTGACGGGAATCGAAGTTGTCGCTTCGGCGGATTCGCTCGGCAAGTGTACGGCGGAACGATCGGGTGAAATGATGTTCGCGCAAAAGGAAAATGCGGTCTATGTGTGTGCGGATTCCGCCTGGCAAAACATTTCTGTAGCGGGCAAGGACGGCGCCGATGGCGCAGACGGAGCGAAAGGCGAAGATGGCAAGAATGGTGAAAACGGCAAAGACGGAAGCTCTTGCATCGTTTCGTTTCTTTCCGACAGTTCGGGTTACAAGGTTGTCTGCAATGATGATTCTGTCGGGGTTATTCTCAACGGAAAAGACGGCTTGGACGGTTCGGATGGCAAGGACGGCGAAAACGGCAAAGATGGCGCGGGTTGTTCGCTTACAGATAATGGCGACGGTACCTTGACGCAGGTCTGCGGAAAAGATTCGGTTACTTTGTACAAGGCGTTTTGCGGAGAGAATCCGTATGATCCGGAAAAAAGCCTCTGCGACCATCGCGACGCGCAAATCTACCGGACGGTTCAAATCGGCGGACAAACCTGGATGGCGGAAAACCTGAACTATGCGTATGAAGCCTCGACGGCAAAAAGCTTTTGTTATGAAAATTCGAACGATTCCTGCGACAAATACGGCAGGCTTTATATGTGGTCCGCGGCGATGGATTCTGCCGCCCTCTTCAGCGATGGTGGAAAAGATTGCGGCGATGGCGCGATTTGTTTTCCGTCCGCAGTCGTTCGCGGTGTCTGCCCCGAAGGCTTTCATTTGCCGGATACTTCGGAATGGAATGTCCTCGAAGCCTTTGTGCTAGAAAACAACGGCGGAGAAAGCGTCGCTCTGAGCCTCAAGTCGCAAGGCTGGGTGAAAAACGGCGAGGCTGGTCTGGACCTCTTCGGGTTCAATGCGCTCCCGGCAGGAAATCGAAACAATGATGAGGAATTCATTCGTGCCGGCGGCTATGCCCTGTTTTGGACTGCGACGACGGTTGATGGCGCAACAATCGGATCCTTTTGCCGCTACCTGAAGGATGGCGATGTCGATTTGCTTCGGAATACTCCGTTGAAAAAGAACGCCTTCTCGGTCCGCTGTGTCCGGAATTAAAAATCCTGTTTGTAGATAAACCTTCAAAACTTTTCAATCCGCTTCGGCATTTGTCGGAGCGGTTTCGTTTTGATAAGCTATATCATCGACAAGGTAAATGGATGGTGTTCGTTCTGTTTTTCACCGAGCACAGGCTCGCGCTAAAAGGCATACAAAATCTGCGCTGCGGATGAAATCTTCCTGGTGTTCGATGGATATCACCGTGTGGCCGTTCTTGCAGAGTTTCCGGATGAGTTCGATCATCTGGTCTATGTCTTTTTTATGAAGGCCTCTGGCCGGTTCGTCGAAAAGGAAAAGCGTGTTGGGAAATTTTGCGCGGGAGAGCGTCTGGGACAGCTTGAGGCGCGCCGCTTCGCCACCGGAAAGGTGCGTTGTCGGTTGCCCGAGCCGCAGGTAGCCAAGGCCCGTGCGTACAAGGGGATTCAGGCGGTCGGTGAATTTGTGCGAAAAGCTGAAAAGGTTTGCCGCCCGCTCCACGGTCAAGTCCAGAATGTCCGCGAAGGAGAGAGTCTTGTAGCGGATTTCGAGAACTTCATCGCGGAACCGCTTTCCGCCGCAGACCGGACATTCCGATTCCTCGTAGCCCGAAGGATCGCGGAGAACGCCTTCTCCCTTGCACGTTTCGCAACGTCCACCGGGAATAGCCGTGCTGAACTTTGCCGGGGTAAATCCCTTGATCTTGCTTTCGGGAAGCTTGGCGAACAGGTCGCGCAGCGTGCCTGCAATGCCTATCGCGCTTGCGACGGAGCTTCGCCGGTTGCGGAAAAATCCCTTGGAGCTGAGGACGGAGACGCTCTGGATGCCGAGCGTCTTGAATTCGCCCTTTTCGAATCGCGGCAAGATGTTTTCGAAGAGAAGCGTACTTTTTCCGCTGCCGCTTTCGCCCGTGACGACGGAAAAATGCCCGACGGGAAATTCCGCGGATACGGGCTGCATATCGTATTTCGCAAATTTTTTGACGCGGATGCTTTGGGGAAAATCCGTTGCGATGAGCCCGCTTTTCTTCGTGGCGTCTGAAATTTCGCGGAGCCATTTCCCTGTCGGGGATTCCGGGTTTCGCCGCAGTTCGTCCGGCGTTCCCTGGAAGAGAATCCTTCCGCCGAGTTCGCCCGCGCCGGGCCCCATTTCGATTACCTTGTCCGCCCTTTCGATCAGGTAGGGATTGTGCTCGATGAGGACCAGCGTGTTTCCGCGTTCCCGGATTTCCTCGAAGATTTTCCAGAGCTTTTCGACGTCTGTCCGGTAAAGGCCGCTCGCCGGTTCGTCGAGGCAGATGCACATGCCGTCGAGATGTCCCGTGGCGAGGGGGGAGAGCCTTAGACGTCCAAGTTCGCCGCCCGAAAGCGTGCTGGCGATGCGTCCCGCGCCGAGGTATCCGAGCCCGAGCCTGTTTACCGCATGGACGCGCGACAGGAGCATGTCGAACGTACTTTTCAGATGGTTCGGAAGGATCGGGAGGAATGTTTCGGGGAGGATCGCTTCGAGCTTTGCAAAGGAGGATTCGAGGATGTCTTTCCAGGAGACGTTCCCGATGCTCGACGCGAGAATGTTCGGAAGCAGTCGGAGACCGTGGCATTCCGGGCATTCGTCCGCATCCCGGTCTTCTGTCTCGCTTGCGATTTCACCGTCGCCGCCGCATCTCGGGCAACGCGTTTTCAGCGAATGCGGCGAAAAGTCCGAAGGTTCGAAAGCCCTTGCGGAAATGTCGTGTTCGCTGCAGAGCGGGACCGTGCTGAAAATCTTTCGTTCCTTTCCGTCGTCGAGTACGACTTTCGTCCCGGAAAATCGAAGAGCCGCGTCGATGGCTTCGGCGATTCTCGTGCGGATTCCTTCCCGCAGGATAATCCGGTCGAGTACGATGTAGAGTTCCTTGGGCTTCCGTTTCCGTTCTTCGGCGGTCAGGTCTCCGAGCGAGAGGCTCTTTCCGTCGGAAATGACGCGCGAATATCCCTGGGAGAGGAGCGTTCCGGAAAGCTCGTCGAGCGTAAGGTTCTTTTTTTCGATTTTTGCGAGGAACTGGAGGCGGCTTCCGGCGGGGTATCCCGAAACTTGCCGGATGATTTCTTCGCGGGTAAAGCTTTGCATGGGCTTTCCGCAGACGGGACACGCGGGGTTTGAAAGCGCGGCCCACAGAATCCGCAGCGGAAGTTCGCATTCGGAGAGGGAAAGCGGGCTTGCCTTCGGGGGGGCGTCTCCGCGCGAAGCGGAAATGGCGATGCTCGGGCGGAGTCCGTCGGCGCTGTCGAGCGGGATGTTCGTCTTTCCGCCTAGAACCTTGAGCGCGAACGGGCTGAGCGTTTCGAGGTAACGCCTGCGGCTTTCCCCGTGCAAAACGTCCATGACGAGCGTTGATTTTCCGCAACCCGAAGGTCCGCACACGACGGTGATTTTTCCGACGGGAAATTCCGCATCGATATTCTGCAGGTTTCGGAGATGCGCACCGCGGATGGAAATCATAGGTAGCCTTCCGGCTGGACCCAGTTCCACTTCTTGATGCCGGACTTCGGCCACGAATAGATGGTCCAAACGAGGCAGTTCCCGTAGAGCATGATGGCCCAGAACCCGAACGCAAACAGAAGTACGAGCGGTATAAAGGCGAGCGAGCCGTAAAAGAGCGACATCCGGGTGACGAGGCTCTTTTGCAAAATGATGAGGATGACCAGGTAGCCGCAGGTGCAGACCCAGATGGCGACGCTCACGAGAAGCGAAGGCCAGAAAAGCTTCTTGTAGGAATGGTGGTGCTTTCGGTAGGGGAGAAGAAAGATGGTGAAGAAGATGAGCGCGATGAAGACGACGTTTACGGTGATGGTCCAGAACGTGGTCATGACCTGCGGGACGGTTTCTGCGGTCAGAAGTTCCGTGTTGCTAGCGATGTGCAGAAGCCCCGACTTCAGATGGTTCACGAACATGGCGAAGAAGGCGAATCCGAGCGCAGCGATGAGAAGCAGCGGCGTGTAGGCGGCGAACTGCTTCACGAAAGGCCTTGACATCTGGTTTTCCCAGACGACGTTCATGTTCGCTTCGAGGTTTCCGATGGCGAAAATATACGTGATGAAAAGCGAAACGGAACCGACGACTCCGAGTGTCCGCAAGTGGATATGCTCCGTGTTTTCGAGGAGCGGCATGATATCGTCGAGCGGAAGTCCTAGGGAGAAGAACTGGTCGAGGACGGGCAGATACGTATTGAAAAAAGAACCCAGACCGAGCGAAAGCGAAATGGCGGTGAGGAGAATGAGGAACGGGATGACAGCGAGAAACGACGTGTAGGTCATGGCCGCCGCCCGGATGGTCCCATGGTGGAAGAGAAACGCCTTTGTCGAAACGATCAGCATTCTGAGCGGAACCGGCCAGTTGTGGGTGAAGATGTCGAGGCGCTTTTCAAAAGTCATTCGGGAAAACCGTTTTTCGTAGGGGCTAAAATATATAAAGATTGTTATTATTGTTCCGTGGCTGTTTCCGAAAATTCAAGTTTCAAAAAATCGAACCCGATATTCCGCATTGTGGGATTTTTCTGCGTTCTTTCCGCTTTTTTGTCGTGTGGCGGGGAATGGACAAGCGGTGACGGCCCAAAGGTTTCTTGCCGCTTCTCGGGCGTTCCCTTTTCGACAGCAAGGGAAATCTCTCTTTCCGCAGACGGCGAAGCTCTTTACGTCTTGGACATTTACGGCTCGGTCTATGCCTTCAACCGGAACGGTGCGCGCGTATGCGCCTTTGAACCGGCCCGCACTCCGGAAAATCCCGATGCGCGGCTTCCCGTGACCGCTGCGGAAAAAATCCAAAGTGTCGGATCGTTCCTCTATTACTATGACGGGATTTCCCTCTTGCGCGCTGAAGACGCCAAATGGAATTGCGACGTTTCGCTTTCCGGGATGGCTCTCACGACGTCTTATATCTATGGGGCGGCTTCCGCGGGAATTGCGAAACTGAAAATCGGGGCGGATGGATGCTCGAAAACGGGAACGTCCTTTCCGGCTGCTCGCGTGATGGCTCTCGATGCCCGGGCCGGGATGGTGGCGACCGTGGAAACATCCGGTGCGCTGTCGAATGCGCCGGAACGCTTTTCCATCTACGACGCGGACGGCTCCTTGCGGGTGCGGTCGGCTCTTGCTTTGGGCGATACGGCGAACTCTCTCGCTTTCTGTTCGGCGACTCGCTTGCGGTTAGGCTCGGCCTTTGCGGTTCTCTTGGATGCGAAATGCGGTTATCTCGGCGTATTTGACCTTTCGGGTGGGCTTCTCCACCGGCAGAAACTTTCCGATATGGGCATCCGGAATGCCGTCGATATCGATGTCCTTGGCGACGACCTTTACATTCTCACGTCGAGCCTTGTCGAACCCCTCTATTTTTTGGATCTCGCTTCCTATGCTTTTGGCGAAGAATCTATATAGATTGAGGGGGATATGTTCAAGTTCAGCTTTTTGATAAATCCGATTAGCGGCGGCGGCCAGGGAAAGTCCATCTTGAAGTTCGTGCCGGAAATCATGCGCTCGATGGAATTTTCTTCTTCGGAATGGTCGGCTGACTTGACGGACGGGGCGCGCTTGCGGGAGCAGATTCGCGAAGTCGCCGAGCGGACGGAGACGCTAATCGCTGTCGGCGGGGACGGGACCATTTCGACGATTCTGTCCGTCTTGCTCGAATCGGGGCTTGTCGGCAAGGTGCGGCTCGGGCTGATTCCGCTCGGGACGGGAAATGATCTCGCACGGGTGCTGAACCTTTACGAAACCTTTGTAAACAAGGGACTGCTTTTTCTGGTGCGCAGGCTCGTTCTTGCGAAAAGCAGGCCGTTTGACATCTGGAAGGTGAACGGCGAGTTTGTCCTTGCGAACTACTTTTCAAGCGGAATCGATGCGCGCATCGCCCACGATTTCAATTCCGACCGTTCCCTCGGGAAAATTTCGAGCAGGTCCGTCGTGGCGAACAAGCTGCATTACGTGAGCCGCTTCTTTGCGGACCGCAGGCACTGCTTGGGAAAGGCTGTTCTTCGGATGCTTTTGGAAAACGGCGAGTGGACGGAACAGGACGTTTCCGGCTTTCGGACGGTTATCGTCGGGAATATCCCGAGTTTCGCGTCGGGTTCAAATCCCTTTGACGGCGGGGACATGGCGGACGGGATGCTCGAAGTCGTCCCGGTTCCGAACCTTCCGTTTTTCCTCGGCGCGATTGCCCTGGGGACGGTTCCCCTTGTCGGGAAAATCTACAAGCGTTCTTTCCTGAAAACGGTCCATGCGAAGGAAGTCGTGCTGCGGACATCCGAAAAGGAATTTCACCAGCTCGATGGAGACGACCTGACAGCCCGCGTCAGCTCCGAGGTCCGCATCCAGTACGGTTCTCAGGTTCAGATGCTCACGCTCGAACCGGGATTTTAAGATGAAGACAACGACGGTAGAGGCTCTTGCGGAACTTTTGCGCGGTGAATTGGAATGGCTCGCCGGACGGGAAAATTTTTCGGTACGGGATTTCGCGCCGCTCGCTCGGGCGACCGGGGAACAGGTTTCGTTCTTTACGGGAAATTCCGTTTCCGGCGAACTTCGCACGTCTAGGCCCGGACTTCTCCTGGTGCCCGCGGATTTTTCGGGAGCGCCCGATGCCCGTGCGCTCTTGCGGGTCAAAAATCCCTACGCTTCGATGGTCAAGCTCCTCGAATGCCTGCACATTCCCTTTGTAGAATATCCCGAAAGTTCCGTTTCCGCATCCGCAAAGGTTCACCCGTCGGCAGTCGTCGAAGGCTCGGTCGGAGACGGCGCTATCGTCGGGCCGGGCTGCGTCGTGATGCGCGGAGCGTCCGTCGGAGCGGGAACCGTTCTCGAAGCGAATGTCACCCTCTACCCGAACGTTTCCGTCGGGAGCGACTGCGTTTTTCAGGCGGGATCGGTTATCGGGAGTCGCGGATTCGGATTCTTTACCGGGGAAGACGGCTTGCGTCATCCGGTGCCGCACGTAAGCGGAGTCCGCATCGGGAACCGCTCCGAATTTGGAGCGAACTGCGTCGTTGCCGCGGGCTTTCTCGCTCCGACGGAAATCGGGGACGACTGCCACTTTGATTCGTTTGTGCAAATCGGGCATAATTCTTCGGTGGGAAACCGCGTCTATATGGCGTCGCAGTCGGGGCTTGGCGGGACGACCGTGGTCGAGGACGACGCGGAACTTGCCGGCGGGGCGCAGGTCGCGGGACATCTCACGATTGGTCGCGGAGCTGTTATCGCGGCAAAGGCTGGGGTGACGAAGAGCGTTCCCGCGGGAGCCTTTTACGGAGGTTTTCCGGCGGAACCGATGGATCGCTGGCGGCGGGGAATCGTTGCCGTGCGCAGGCTTTCGGAAGGGAAGCGTTAAATCTCGCCTTTTTTGCGTACAAAAAAAGAGGAACGCTTAGGTTTTAAGGTTCCTCTTCGGATTGAATTTTTTTGTCGCTTTTTGGATGCCCTCGTTAAAGTTTATCCGGACCGCGAAGAAGATTCCTCCAACCCACGGCTCAATCCGTATCCAAAATTATCTAATTCCGACGCGAAAAACACCGTTTCGTTTCTCTTCGCTTAGAAAAGCGTATTCAAAAAGAATACGACCAGAAGGGAAAACTCACCCGACGCTGTGTTCGAGCTTGAGCGTGAGGAGCTGCTTCGCTTCGGCGGCAAATTCGCCGGGAAGCTCCTTGAAAACGTCCTTGCAGAATCCGCCGACGAGAGCCTGGATGGCATCTTCCCGTCGGATGCCCCGGCTTTCGAAGTAGAACAGCTGGTTCTCGCTGATCCGGCTGGTCGAGGCTTCGTGTTCCGTAGAAGATGTCGGGTTCGCGACGCGGATGTAGGGGAACGTATGCGCAGAACTTTTCGCTCCGACGAGCATGTTGTCGCATTCGGTGTAGTTTCTCGAACCGGAAGCGCCCTTACGGATATCGACTAGTCCGCGGTAGGAATTGGAGCTTTCGTCTGCGCTGATGCCCTTGCTGATAATCGTGCTTTTCGTGTTCTTTCCGATGTGGATCATCTTCGTTCCGGTATCGGCCTGCATTTTTCCGTTGGTGAGCGCAACCGAGTAGAATTCGCAGGTAGAATCGTCTCCCTGGAGAATGCAGCTCGGGTATTTCCACGTAATCGCGCTGCCCGTTTCTACCTGTGTCCAGCTGATGTGGGAATTTTTCCCGGCGCACTTTCCGCGTTTCGTGACGAAGTTATAGACGCCGCCCTTTCCCGTCTTGCGGTCTCCCGCATACCAGTTCTGGACCGTGCTGTACTTGATGCTCGCGTTTTCCTTGGCGACCAGTTCGACGATTGCCGAATGGAGCTGGTGACTAGAAAACTCGGGCGCCGTGCAGCCTTCGAGATAGCTGACCTGGGCGTCCCTGTCCGCGATGATCAAAGTGCGTTCAAATTGTCCCGCTTCCTTGTTGTTGATGCGGAAGTAAGTCGAAAGGTCGATGGGGCAGTGAACTCCGGGCGGGATATAGACGAAGCTGCCGTCTCCGAAGACCGCGCTGTTGAGCGCCGCGAAGTAGTTGTCTCCCGGCGGGACGACGCTTCCCATGTATTCTTCGATAAGTTCGGGATATTCCTGGATGGCGTCCGAGATGGAGCAGAAGAGGATTCCCATCTCCATGAGCTTTTTCTTGTGGCTGGTGTAGATGCTCACGCTGTCGAAGACGGCATCGACGGCGACGTTCGCAAGGCGTTTCTGTTCGTTCAGCGGGATGCCCAGCTTGTCGAAAGTTTCGAGAAGTTCGGGATCGACATCCTCGATGGAATCGTGCGCCTTCTTGGTCTTCGGGGCGGAATAATACACGATGTCCTGCAGATCGACCGGTTCGAAGTCGAGTTCCGCCCAGTGGGGAGCTTCCATCTTCAGGAGCTTCTCGTAGGCGTCTAGGCGAAATTTCAGCATGAATTCCGGTTCGCGTCGGATTTTCGAGGCTCGCCGGATGATGTCCTCGTTCAGGCCCTTTTCGAACGAATCGTTTTCGATGGGCGTGACAAATCCGTACTTGTAAGGTTCCCTGTAGGCTTCGGCTTCTCCGCTCATGGCAAGGCTTCTCCGGGGAAAGTTTCTTCGGGGACGACGTTCAGGTTGTAATAGACGTTGTCGCGGAGCGTATCCTCGATGTAGAAGAGCGTGCCTCCGCTTGACGCCGAGCAGCCTGCGCAGGCTCCCTGGAAGCGGACCTTGACATGGTTCGCATCGAGCATTCCGAGAATTTCCAGATCGCCGCCGTCGTTCTGGAGGGCGGACCGGACGTTTACATGGAGGCATTCCGCAATGCGTTTCAGGCGTTCTTCGTCCGAGAGGCCAGCCCATTCCTTGTCGGCTTCGCTGCGGCCCTCTGCGGTTTGCGTCCGGTACTTGATTTTTTCCATCGTTTCGCGCGCCGCAAGCGCCACCTTTTTCTTTTCGGGATAGGAAGCGGCGAGCTTTTCGATAAGCTTCGCGAGGCTTCGTGGTTCCGTCGCGGCAAGCGGGAATGCAGGCGTTTCCGGCGTGTCGCGCAGTTCCTTTTCGAGAGCGTGGATGTTGGTCTTTTCCAAATCGGAAACCGTCTTTCCCTGGAGCCTTTCGCAGAGCGTGTCCGCTAACGCCGTGAAGATCGGTCCGCCGTAGGTGAAGAAGCGCGTTTCGACAATCTGGTCCTTTTCCGGATCGACGGTGATGTAAATCTTGAGGCTTTCTTCCTTTCCGTCGATTAGGGCAAGCCCGCGGTCGTCCGCTTCGACCTGGAAAATTGCGCCGCGGTATTTCGGGGCGCGGGCGATCGACTTGACTTTTTCGGAAATGAAGGATTCTGGAATGTCGCTCATATAGCCCAAATTTAGTAAAATCCGATAGGAAACACCCGAAAACCGGACGAAATCCCCGGAGCGGGAACTCATTCCCGGAACGAAACACCGAATTTTCTAAGTTTCCTGAAGCCTATCGGGGCAAAGTGCCTCTTGGCGAAATTTAACGCGGGAGTTTCTATGCGGGAAGACAGGCTCGGGTTGGTTCTTGAAGGCGGCGGGATGCGCGGCGTCTATACGGCTGGCGTTCTCGATTTTTTCCTGGAAGAAAACTTCTTTGTCGATGGCGTTATCGGGGTGAGCGCGGGTGCGGTCCAGGCGGTAAACTTCGTCTCCCGGCAGGAAAAGCGCGGATTCCGCGTGATTGCGACATATGCGAACGACAAGCGCTACATGAGTTTCCGATCGCTCCTTCTGACCGGCGATCTTTTCAATAAAAAATTTTGCTACGAGCGGATTCCGAACGAGCTGGATCCTTTCGATTACGAAACATTCCGAAATTCCTCGACAAGGTGCTACGCGACGGCGACGAATGTTCTCACGGGCGAGGCTTCGCATTTGGAACTAAAGGATTTGCGCGATGACATGGACAAGCTCCGCGCATCGGGTTCCCTGCCGCTCGTTTCAAACCTGGTGAACATCGACGGAATCCCGCACCTCGACGGGGGAGTCTCCGATTCGATTCCGTTTGAAGCGCTCCGCCGGATGGGCTACGGGAAATGCATCGTGGTGCTGACCCGTGCAAAGGGTTACCGCAAAAGCCCGAACAGGCTCATGCCGATTATCCGCTTCAAGTATCGGAAATATCCGAGGTTTGTCGCGGCCTGCGAGAACCGCTTCCGCGTCTATAACGAAACGCTCGATGCGCTGGAAGCCGCCGAAGCCCGCGGAGAGGTCTTTGTCATCCGCCCGCAGAAAACGGTCGAAGTGGCGCGCCTCGAACGGAACGCTTCAAAGCTCGAAGCCCTTTACCGGGAAGGCTTTGCGGAAGCGAAGGAGCGCTTCGACGAATTGAAGCGGTTTATCGGGAAAATTTAACGCGTTAAAATCAGAAAAAGCGGCGAGGTCTCGCCGCTTTTCACTTTGAATTTGTAGGCTTACTTGCCTGCGCGGATTTTGTTCAGCGCGCTTCCCGCCTTGAACCATTCCCACTGCTGTTCGTTGTAAGTCTGGTTGAGCGTTGCGGTTTCGACCGTGCCGTCGGCGTGGTGGAGCTTTAACGTGAAAGGCTTGCCCGGCGCAAATTCCGTGAGGCCTTCGATGTCGAGCGTGTCGCCTTCCCGGACCTTTTCGTAGTCCGTGGGGTTGGCAAATGTCAGCGCGAGCATTCCCTGCTTTTTCAGGTTCGTCTCGTGGATGCGCGCAAAGCTTCGGACGATGACCGCTTTGACGCCAAGGAACCTCGGTTCCATCGCGGCGTGTTCGCGGCTAGAGCCTTCGCCGTAATTTTCGTCGCCTACGACAACGGAGCCTGTTCCCTCGTCGCGGTATTTCCGGGCGAGCGTTGGCACTTCGTAATAGCGTCCGTCGTTTCCCTTCACCTGGTTCGTCTGCCCGTTGAACGCGTTTACCGCCCCGATGAGCATGTTGTTCGAAATGTTTTCGAGATGTCCGCGGAACTTGAGCCACGGTCCCGCCATCGAAATGTGGTCCGTGGTGCACTTGCCTTTTGCCTTGATGAGGAGCGGCGCACCGGAAATGTCCTTGCCGTCCCAGGGGGCGAAAGGCTTTAAAAGCTGGAGACGCTTGGACGCCGGATCGACGGAAATGGTGATGTCCGAACCGTCCGCTGCCGGGGCGACATAGCCCGGGTCTTCCACGGCGAATCCGTTTTTTGGAAGCTCATCCTTTTCCGGGGGCGTGAGCTTCACCTGTTCGCCCTTGCCGTTTACGAGAAAGTCCTTTTCCGGGTCGAAGAGGAGCGAGCCGGAGAGCGCGGCGACTACTGCCATGAGCGGGCTTGCGACAAAGGCGTGCGTATTCGGGTTGCCGTCCGCGCGCTTGGCGAAGTTGCGGTTGAAGCTGTGCACGATCGAATTCTTTTCTTTCTTGTCCGCACCGGCGCGGTCCCACATGCCGATGCACGGTCCGCAGGCGTTTGTCATGATGGTCGCTCCGAACTTCTTGAAAAGTTCGATGAAACCGTCACGCTCCGCCGTGTAGCGGACCTGCTCGGAACCCGGGTTGATGATCAGCGGGGCCTTCGGGGAAAGTCCCTTGTCGAGCGCTTGCCGGATGAGGGAGGCGACTTGGGAGAGGTCCTCGTAGCTCGAATTGGTGCAGCTTCCGATGAGCGCCGCGCTTACCTTGTCCGTGGAGCCGAATTCTTCGAGCGACTTTTGCATTTCGCTTACCGGGAATCCGCGGTCCGGGCTGAAAGGCCCGTTGTAGTAGGGCTTGAGCGTCGAAAGGTCCAGTTCGATAACCTGGTCGAAATATTTTTCGGGAGCGGCTTCGACTTCCGCATCGGCCCGGAGATATTCCTTGATTTTGTTCGCTTCGTCAGCGACGGCTTCGCGGCCCGTTGCGCGGAGATAGCGTTCCATGGATTCGTCGTAGCCGAACGTGCTGCATGTCGCGCCGACTTCCGCTCCCATGTTCGCAATGCTCGCTTTTCCCGTTGCGGAAAGGTTCCGAGCGCCTTCGCCGAAATACTCGATGATCGCGTTTGTCCCGCCCTTGACGGTGAGAATCCGCGCGACCTTGAGGATTACGTCCTTCGGGGATGCAAATCCCGAAAGCTTTCCCTTCAAATGGATACCGATGAGCTTTGGGTATTTCAGCTCCCAGGGGAGACCGACCATCGCATCGACCGCATCCGCACCGCCGACGCCGATAGCGAGCATTCCGAGACCGCCGGCGTTTACCGTGTGGGAATCGGTCCCGATCATCATGCCGCCCGGGAACGCATAGTTTTCGAGGACGACCTGGTGGATGATTCCCGCGCCCGGTTTCCAGAAGTCGATGCCGTACTTGGCGGCGACCGAGGAGAGGAATCCATAGACTTCCTTGTTTTCGACGAGAGCCTTTGGCAGGTCTTCTTCCTTGCCGTTCCGTGCGGTAATCAGGTGGTCGCAGTGGACGGACGAGGGGAGCGCAACCTTGGACTTTCCGGCTGTCGTGAACTGGAGCAGCGCCATCTGTGCCGTCGCATCCTGCATCGCCACCCTGTCCGGGTGAAATTCCGCAAAGGATTTTCCGCGTTCGTAGAGCTTCGTTTCCGCTCCGTCGATCAGGTGGGAATAGAGAATCTTCTCGGCGAGAGTCATCGGGCGACCGAGGAGCTTACGGGCCGCATCGACGCGTGCAGGGATCTTTGCATACCGTTCCCGGATCATGTCCAAGTTAAAAAGCATAGGGATACCTCATAGACGTTTTGCCGAAAAATTAGAAATTATTGAAAATTTTCGCCCGGATAAGGCTGATTTTGGCGGGGCTTGCGGTAAATCGATTCGATAACGATCAGGATTTGACATTTTCTGTCAAATTTTACTCTATGAGAATAATTTATATTTGTTAAGGAATATAGGAATCAGCATTGTGAAAAAAAATCAATCCGTTCGGTTAACCAGTCAGCATAAGGAATCACAAGGTGCCGTTGGCATTTTTGGGGATGAGGCAAAGTATCATGACATGGATGTATCGGACTTGTCTCTTTTTGCCAAGGAACTTCTTGAAAAGGATTATCCTCAATTATCTTTCAGGTATCGAAAAAGCGTTTCCAAAAAAGAAATAAATGATTCTCTTAGGAATATTGATTGTGAATTGGGACAGACGCTTTTTGTTGAAGATTCCAGCATAAA
>CAVKXR010000036.1:0-15588 GCA_963660275.1 Oscillospiraceae bacterium | reverse complement strand
ACAAAGGGATTCCCCGGTCTGCGTCCGCCGCGGCGGACAAGCCGGGGAATGACAGCGTAACAGAAACGGTTCGTTTCGAATTCCCTCGTCCCGCGTTCCGCTAAACTCCTCCCTTGTCCCGCTACCCAAGAGCCTAGACGTCCGCAGCCTAATCCCTATTCCCTTATCCCTCGTCCCGAGAACTTAAATGTTCGCTGTTCTAAACTCTCCCCACTAAATCCTGAACATCCCCATCCAACCGGATAAACTCATAATCGTCAGCAAAAATGGAACATTGAGTCTTTAAATTTTCCCTGACTGTTGCAATGGCGGATTCCGACAGATCCACTCCAATCCATCTGCGGTTCAATCGATTCGCTTCGACAAGCGTTCCCCCGGAACCGGCAAAGCAGTCCATCACAATCGAATTTTCATCGGACGAAGCCTTGATGATAGTCACCAGCATTTCGTGGTTTTTCTCCGTCGGATAAATCGGCCTTACCGGGTCTTTAAAAGTCCAGATGTCTTGGAGTTTTTTCGTCAGATGATCGTCCGCGTAATTTATCCTGCGCGGATTTCCCTTGGAAGACCATTCAATCAATCCTTGGCGGTCCAATTCTTCGAGTTCCTTGACGCTACAACGCCAATGGCGTCCCGGCGGCGGAGAAATTCCCTTGAATTTTTGCGAAGAGAAACCTCCTTTTGTTTCTCCCGGAGCATGAATCGGAACTGTCGTATAGCGCCTCCCGTTCTTGTCGATTTTAGAATACAGCCTCGCGATTTCCTCTTCCGTCATGGGAATTTTCGGTTCATGCCAGATGGGATTTTTTCCTTTCGTATAAAAAAGGATCATGTCTTTTATATTGCCGTAGTCGATTCTTGAAAAATTCTTGGGATTGCATTTTACCCGGGTAATGTCATTTCGGAAATTCTCGATGCCAAAAATACCATCCAACATCACCTTGACATAATGCCCGATTTTATAATCGATGTGAAGATAGAGCGAGCCTCTTTCGGAAAGCAACTCATGGATTACGGAAACCCGTTCCCGCAGGAACTCGATAAAATCTTCGCCGATTAATTTGTCCGAATAGGCGACGGTTCCCTTTGCAGACCGGCTGATTGTCGCCACGCGGCCATTTTCATCTATCCGAAACTCCCCGCCCGTCGCAAAAGGCGGATCGATATAAACCAGATCAATTTTCCCTTTCAGCCCAAGCTTATCGCGCAAGTAGCGCAAGGCTTCCAGATTGTCCCCTTGGATGAGAAGATTTTTCATAGGGACTCCAAGAATTCCCGCAACACGAGGGACGACATGATATTATGCTCCGTTTTCAGCAGATCCCGGAAAAGCTTTCCATTGTTTCGAATGTAAGGGACGCCGTCAATGATTCCGATTTTCACAACCTTTCCGTCGGACAGTTCCGACTCCACGGTTGCCATCGCATCGACAAACTGGTCGTTTTGATGCCCGCCAAAATCCGAGATGAATTTCGCTTCGCCGATAACGTATCTTCCATTGTAGCGGGCGATAAAGTCCAAACCCTTGTTTCGTCGGTAGCCGAAGCTTCGCCTTGCAAAATCCATCATGGAGCTGTCGGAACCGTCCAGAATCGCGTTTTCCGCATTGCACACAAATGAACTTTCCGAAACGGGAACCAGCCCGAGCGCACCGGATTTCAGCCAATTGCGGAACATCGGCCCCATCTGGCGATTCGCTTCCTTGGGCTCCGTACAGCGCTTGTAGATTTCCCGATATCCCATTTCATACAAATCCCCGCAAATTCTCTGGATGATTTTCGGGTTCTTCTTGATTGCGGAGTCCGATTTTCGAAGGTAAGGAATGTAGCTGTCCTTTACCGGAAACAGGTTCAGTTCCAGCAAGGACTTGATCAGATTGTAATTGTCCCGCTCGTTGAAGTACTGCTCGACGCGTGCCATGACGCCTTCATCCACTTTCCGGACGTTATTGTGGACGACAGGGTAAACCGCATAAAGGTCGTCCAGATAGGATCTGCTCTCCGCATAGTCGATGCTTTTTTGCGTCCAAAAATTTTTTGCCTGTTCAATCGCGGCAGTCATTTTGATCCTCGCCTTGGAAGTGAACGAGTTCACCCGCAACTCGAGAGAAAACCGCGAAGACAAAACCAAGAAAACGTTCATCGCATGTACGAAACGCACATACGAAATCCAAGCACTGCGTAAATACAGAATGCCTTAAAACGCCAACACTTGAAATTGGCGCGCGAACGTTTGTCTTATTCTATGGTTTTGAAAAGTGTCGAAGTTTTCAGCTGTCGAACAAGAGCAAACCCGGCAAGAGCTGTTCCCGTCGCACTCCCCACGCGAATTTCACAAAAAAGGCGTGGAATTGAATGCATTTACCCAACTGAAGGCCTTCGACTGCCGAAACCAAGCAAACACAAACAACCCACGCCCCAAAAAGGTCTCCCGCAATTTGGCCCGAAGCCTTATTGCCAAGCGATGCCTCTAAAGGATAGAGGCAGACGTGAGCGTTCGCCTTGTACCGGGTCTTGAAAAGTGTCGAAGTTTTCAGTTCGGAACAAGAGCAAAACTCTTTATGTAGCAACGAATATAGGTTATTTAACCGCCGATGTCAAAGATTATGCATCGGTGATGTACGCTCATCCTCCAATTGTCCATTTTGCAAAATTCATTTAGATTCTACCGAGGCTTAGCCTCTCCAGAATGAGATGGGAACTGAAGTTTCCAAACCAAACTTTGGCACAGCTCGCTTTAAAATTTCCTCATTTCGTTAAACTGTCATTATCGAGCCTAGCTCGGCAAGCTCGCTAACCTGTCATTACCGGGCATAGACCCGGCATCTGTCATTATCGGACTCGAACCTGTCATTGTCGGGCTTGACCCGACAATCCCCATACACAAAGAGATTCCCGTGTCGGCGTCCGCCGCGGCGGACAAGCACGGGAATGACATAGGAAAAGGATACCGGGGAATGGCGTGAAAAAGATGATATCGTACCGCATCTCGCTTACCTCGTACCGCTTTCCAAAAACTTAAATGTCTGCGGTTTAAGCTCTAAGATCTATCAACTAAGCTCTAAACCCCCGTGTCCCTCATACCGCATCCCTTATCCCTAAAAACTTAAATGTTCGCCATTCCAACTTCTAATTTCTATCTTTCCCCGCATGAAAAAAGTTGCGATTATCGGAGCCGGAATAACCGGACTTTCCGCGGCGTTCTACGCCAAGAAAAACGGCGATGAAGTCACCGTGTTTGAAAAGGAAAATCATGTCGGCGGAGTCATCCAGACTTTCCAGAAAAACGGTTTTACCTACGAAACCGGTCCCAGCACAAGCGTCGTCAGCCTGCCCGAAGTCGTCGAACTTTTCGAAGACCTGAACATTCGCCATCTCCTCGAAGAAGCCCCGAGCCTTTCGGGAAACCGCTTCATCCTCAAGAAGAACGCACTGCACGCCCTGCCTTCGGGACCCGTCAGCGGGCTTTTTACGCCGCTCTTTTCGCTCAAGGACAAATTCGGAATCCTGCTCGAACCGTTCAGGAAACCCGGAACCGACCCGAATGAAACGCTCACTTCGCTTGTCCGGCGGCGCCTCGGCGAATCGTTCCTCGACTATGCGGTCGATCCCTTCGTGTCCGGAGTCTATGCCGGAAATCCCGACCAGATGATTCCCAAATACGCCCTGCCCAAACTTTATAATCTCGAACAGAACTACGGAAGCTTCATCCGCGGCTCCATCCAGAAAATGAAAGAGCCGAAATCGGAACGCGCGAAAAAGGCGACAAAGAAAACATTTTCCGTCAAGGGCGGGCTGGAAGTCCTCATCCGGCATCTCGAAGAAGCGATCGGAAAGGAAAACTTTGTGCTGAATACGCAGCCGATCGTCGTCCCCGAAAACGGTTTCTACAAGGTTCTTTCAGGCGGTAAATCTTTTGGGCCTTTCGACAGGGTAATCTACGCGGCTGGTTCGAGCCATGTATTCGAAGCGTTTCCGTTCGCCAAGGAAAATTTCCCGGACGCGGAAAAGGTCCTTTACGCCAAGGTGGCGGAACTCGCCATCGGGTTCAACAAGTGGGAAGGGATTCCGCTCGACGGTTTCGGCGCACTGATGCCGTCCAAGGAAAAGCGGAACGTTCTCGGAATCCTCTACATGTCCTCGCTGTTCGAAAACCGCTGTCCCAAAAGCGGGGCGCTTCTCGCCGTATTCGTCGGCGGGCTGCGGCATCCGGAATTTCTTGACATGACGGACGAAGCGCTCAAGGAAATGGTCGGCAAGGATGTCCAAAAAATCCTGCGGATTCCGAATTTCAAGCCGGACCTCTTTGAAATTTCCCGCCACGAAGAAGCGATTCCCCAATACGACCTCAAGACGCCTCTCCGGCAAAAGGCATATTCCGAAATCGAAAAGGCCTACCCGGGAATCCTTATGGGCGGAAACGGTATCGACGGCATCGGGATGTCCGCCCGCATCGCCCAAGGCAGAACACTCGCCGAACGCATCTGACGCACTTTTTGTATATTTATCTGCGTCACACCGGCCCGGGTGGTGGAATGGTAGACACTGGGGACTTAAAATCCCTTGACCGCAAGGCCGTGCGGGTTCAAATCCCGCCCCGGGCACTACTCGACAAGAACTATGATTGAATACTATCCCGATTCCATCTACTATCCGCGCGAAGCGGTCGAAGCGAAATATGAAAAAGGCGAACTTTCCAAAGTTGAGCTTCGCCTGCTAGGCTTTGCCGAACGCCACAAGAACCGCGTCTGGGCAATTTCCAAGGAAGACAGTGCAAATCCGAGCGACGGCGTTTTGCTCGACAATCTGCGCGCCTACCTGCTTGTCCGCGGCTCGCTCCAACCCGCAGCGGAAATGGCCGACCTCATCCAGGAGATAAACAAGGAAGTCTGGTATCGGAACGAAGAGCAGAAGGGCAAGGAAAACCCCGAAGAAGTCGCCATCAACTGGGAAGAGCAATACGAGAAGAAATGGCGGCAGGCCCGAATGTTCGAAGCCTTTGTCCTCATCGACAAGTGCAAGGACAAGCTCATCGAGATCTTGCGTTCCGTGAACGCGAAGTAATTTCCGGTTTATTTCCCGAACGACTTGACCAGCAGCTGGATAGTCCGCTGGCCGTTATAGACATTCCAGATCGGTTCGAAAAAGAGGGAGACCGTTTTGCGGGATTTTTCGATTTGCCTTTTGGCGTCCGCCATTCCGAAAGCTATCGCCGAGAACTGGGGGCTTCCGCTTTGCGAAAGCTTGAGCTGCAGATGTCCGCCGCGCAGTTCGCGCAGACGATCGACCTGGACATTTTCCGCATAGAGAACCGGGTAGGGATTTTTTCCGCCGAACGGTTCCAAATCCTGGAGAGCCTGCATGAAGCGCGGGGTGATTTCGTTTAGCGCCGCCGGGACATAGTCCGAAATTTCTTCATGGATGCTTTCATCGCCCGGATAGTTCTGCTCCACAGCCAATTCCTGCAAGCGTTCCCGCAAGACAGGGATGTTCTCTTCGCGGATGCTGAAACCCGCGGCGTTTGCGTGCCCGCCCCAGCGGAGAAACAGTTCGCGGACTTCGAACAGAGCCTTGTGCCAGTTGAAGCCGGGAACGGCTCGGGCCGAAGCCTGCGCAACACCGTTTTCGAGCGAAAGGACCGCGGAAGGGCGGTTAAAGGTCTGCGCGATTTTTGCCGCCACGATTCCGATGACTCCCGGATGCCAGGATTTTCCCTCGACGACAAGCACGCGCGGAATTTCTTCGCCGTAGCGTTCCTTTACCAGGTCGATAGCGACCCGCGAAATATCCGCTTCCGTTTTCTTGCGGAGCTCGTTATACTTGAAGAGCCTGCCCAAAAGTTCCGGTGCGTCGGAAACCTTGTCGCAAAGCAAAATATCCAGTGCGGCATCGGGCTTGTCCATCCGACCGGGAGCGTTCATCAGCGGAGCGATGCGGAAGAGAACATCCTGCCCGCCGACATAGGGAGAATTTTCCAGCTGGCGACGGCAAAGTTCCCGGACACCGGGCCAGTGGCTTTCCAAGAGCATCGAAAGGCCACGCCGCGTCAAGTAGCGGTTTTCGGGCGTCATCTCGACCAAATCCGCAAGCGTTCCCAGCGCGACCAGGTCCAGGTACTTTTCCGCGGAACCCTTATTTTCCTTTTTCAAAAGAGCGTCGATGAATTTGTACGAAACGCCCGCGCCGCAAAGCGACTTGTTCGGGTAGAGGCAGCCGTCCTGGCAAGGGTCCAGCAGAACATCGCACGGAGGAAGCCCGTCGCCCGAAGGTTCATGATGATCGATGACCATCACGCGCATTCCCTTCGACTTGGCATATTCGATTTCCGCATTCGCCGTGATTCCCGTATCGACTGTCAAAAGATACTTGACGCCGTCGGCGAGCATTTCTCCGACAGCTTCCACCGAAAGTCCGTAGCCGGAACCGGAACCCAGACGACACGGCAAACGCCACGAAGCGTTGATTCCTATTTCGGAAAGTCCGCGCTTGAGAAGGGCCGTTCCCGTCAAGCCGTCCATGTCATAGTCGCCGAAGATACAGAGCTTTTCCCCCGAATCCCTTGCCTGCAAAATCCAGTCCAAGGCTTCCTTCATGCCGCGCATCGGCGTTTTAGATGACAGCGGATCGAGCACATGGGATGGCACGCTATGAAGTTTCCCATAAGCTTCGGCAACCGAAGAGCATCCCTTCGCAACCAGAATCCGCGCCAGCAGATGCGGAATTTCCAGGCGATGGGCAATCGACGTGGCGAGAAGTTCCGCGTTCATTTCTTGTATCCTTCAAAAAGGCCGATTGCCAAGGTCTGGAGCGCGACAATCGCCGAATTTTTACGGTTGGCGATTTTTTCCGAAGCGACGTTTATTTCGAGAATCGCCTTTTCCAAGGTTTCCGCCCCGAAGCGTCCCAAATTCATTTGTTCCAAATTTTTCCGCTGATCGGGCATCCGTACAGGCTCGCCGGAAAAAATCCGAAGGGCGTCCGCGACGAGAAACCCGGCAAAATCCAAAACCGTCACCGCCTTGTCCGCCGCCGAAGAGCCTCTCGGAAAGTTCTTGTCCAGTTCAAAGAACAGGTCCGAATAGTTTCCTTCGACGCTGTCCTTCAAAAAATCAACGGCAAGCGTTTCGTTTTCCGCGATATTTTCATTGTAATAACACGCCATTCCCGGAGAACCCTGAGCCATTCCGAGCGCATCGGGAGAAACTTCCTCGTCCGAAATCCGACGGACGATTTCCGCGACTTCGAGAGAAGAAATCGCGGGCAAACGAAGCGAAAGACAGCGGCTGCGAATCGTCTGCAAAAGCTTTCCGCCGTTCGACGCAGTAAGGATGAAGTACGTATTCGTCGGAACCTCTTCCAGCGTTTTCAAAAGCGCATTGGCAGCGGCTTCGTTCATCCGATCCGCTTCAGCGATGATGACCGTCCGGACCCCGACACTCGCCTTCGAAAACTGGGACGTCATGCTCCGAATCTGTTCCACCGAGATTTGCGAAATTCCCGAAAAGACAGAAACCGAATAAGGATTTTCAAAAACCTTCGCGATGTATTCCGCCTTGATTTCTTCGACGGTCTTCGCCTTGGACGTTCCCGAGACATCCGCTGCGGATTTTGCGTTCGCTTCGGCGGTTTCGAGAGGAATTACCCAACCCTGTACATTTCCCGGATCCATCGCGAGTTTGCAGCCTAGGCACTTTCCGCAAGGAACCCGCTCGTCATCCGTACAGGAGAGCGTCTTGGCAAGCTCGATAGCAAGTCCCTTCTTGCCGATTCCGCGTTCGCCTTCGATCAGGACCGCTTGCGGAAAACGGTTTTCGACGAGCGCATTTTCGAGGAGCGTTCGCGCGCCTTGCTGGGACTTCGGACCTTCGAGAAAAAATTTCTTCATTTCTTTTTCAACCACTTCAAAGGATCGACCGTATCGGTTCCTTCGCTCAATTGGAAATACAATTTAATTCCATTTAGGGAAGCTATATCGCCGACCGTTCCGATATCCTCGCAATTTTTCACCCGTTCGCCTTCCCGGACGCGGATTTCGCTCATGTGACCATAGACGGAATAGACGCCGCCTTCGTGTTCGATGATGACGGACGGGCCGCGACCGTCGATTTCCGCTACCATGGCGACGGTTCCCGCTGCCGCCGCCCGGACCTTAGCGCCTTTCTTTCCGCGGATTTCGATTCCCAGGTTGCGCGTCATGATGTGCAAGACGGGATGTTCGTGCATTCCATACCGGCTGATGATTTCCCCGTCTAGCGGCATGCACTTCGGGCCTATCGGCTTCACCGGGACATGCGGCAGCTTCGCGATTTTCTTGCCGGGCTTCTGCGCCTTCTTTTTCTGCTTCGCCTTTTTCGCCTCGGCGATTTCTCGTTCACGTTTTTTTTCGAGCTTTCGGATAAGCGCAAGCATCGTTTTTTGGTTTCGCTCGATTTCCTGGACCGCCCGCTGTTGCAAGGTTTTATTTTTCTGGACCGTGGCAAGAACCGTTCCCTGCATCTGAATCTGGGATTTCAAGCCTTCCTCTTCCGCGGCCTTTTTCGCCTGCAGGCTGTGAAGCTCCGAAAGCCGGTTGGTCGCTTCGCACTTCTTGAGCGAACGCTCCCGCAAAAGCCAGGAAAGTTTTTCGACCTGTTCACGGTCACGCGCAAGCAACCGATCGACATAATAGAGCTGGCGTTCCGGCGACGTTTCCCCTTTGATTTCCGCATAGACGGCATTCCAGATTCCTGTCCCGCCGCGGATGTAAAGTTTCCGGATTCGCTTTTTCATCGCCTCGTTTCGCCGGGAAATCTCGGAATCCAGCGAATCCAGTTCCCCGTTGATTTCTCGAAGCGATTTCTTTACGGTCAATTCGTTTCGCGACAGAAGCTGGACATATTCCTTTGTGCGGTTTAAATTTTCATCTAGGACGGCAATCGTGTTGAGAACGCCTTTTTCCTCGGATTCGAGAAGCCTTATCCGCTTTCGCTGCTTCACGAGGTTCGCTTCGAGGTTCTTCAGTTCCGAGCGCTGCTTCGAAAGTTCCCCCGCTGTCGTCTTTTTCGCCGCAAACGACAGGCCGCTCCCAAAAAAGAAAAGCAGGCAAGAAATCAGGAGCAGTCGAAATTTCATGGCCTAGTTTTCCATCGCATCGTGCTTCAAAAATCCCCGGACGCTGCGATAGCTCGAATAGACCGAAACGAGAGTCACCGCGATAACGACAAACAGGAGAAGCCACCTGTAGCCGCCGAGATAAAAATCAAGGACGGGAATTTCCCGCGAGAGGGAACTTTCGGCAAAAGCGAGAAGCAAGGCGGCAAGACCGCTCGCACAAACGCCCTGCATGATTCCTTCGAGAAGAAACGGAAACTCGATGAAAAAGGCCGAGCCTCCCGCATACTTCAAGTTTTCCACCAGGAGTTTTCGCGAAAAAAGCGACAGCCGCACGGCGTTTCCGATGATGAGGAAAAGCGTCACAAAGATGAGAGCGGTCGTCGCGATAGGCCAAAAGACAAGGGCAAATTTCCACTCGGCAATCCGATCGACAAAAACGGTCGGAGCCTCGACAGCATCGAACGCAGGATTCTTTTCGAGCGCAAGCACCAGCTCGTGCAAAATCGAAGGCTCCCGGTAACGCGGCGAAAGCGTCATGGCAAAAGATGCCGGAAGCGGATTCCCATCGACCTCGGCAAGCATCTCTTCCGAAAAGTTCCGCTTAAAATCCTCCATCGCCATGTCCGCGCTTTTATAGACAACAGAGTCGAATTCCTTAAATTTCAAAAGCTCTTCATGCAAAGCTTGCACGGAATCTTCCGAAACGGAATCCTTCAGAAAGACCTCGATGCGGTAAAGCTTTCCTTCGACGCCCGAAAGCCGGTAAGCGCCGAGCAGAAACGCACCCGAAAGCCCGAGAAGAATCGCGCAGAGAAAAATCGTTACGAGAGACGGAAATACGACCGTGCGATGTTCCTTCCAACCGCGAAACGCTTCTGAAATTAGATATCGAATTTGATTCAGCACGCGAACGAATATAACTTTTTATAACTATTTTTGAAAGAGAGATGAAGCACATCGGATTAAAAATCGTCGCCTGCATTTTTGGCATCGCCATCTGGTTCTATGTCGTGTCCGCGCGCATGACGGAAATCGATATAGATGTTCCTCTCGTCTTCACGCGGCTTCCGGAAAATCTCGCCATCGCGTCACGGCCCGCTTCGCAGATTACGGTAACGGTACGCGGCACGGCGATCGATCTCATCCGCCTCAAGGGCGCAGGGGAAAACGCTGCGAAAATCGTCGTCGATCTGCACGAAGCGGAACTCGGCCTCGAACGCATCATTTTATCCGAAGAAAACTTTGTCGCCCCGGAATTTCCGGCGGTTCGCTACGAAAGCGCAAACCAAATAGCAGCCTTGGAAATCGAAATCGATACGCGCATTTCCCGCGTGGTCCCTGTGCATCTCAAGGGAACATTCCGCGCAAAGGACGGCTACACGATCGTGGGAAATCCACAGCCAGATCCGGATACGATTACCGTTGCCGGAGCTAGAGAAGCCCTCACCCGCATTTTCGAAATTCCAACACAAGAAATTTCCAAGTCAAATCTCGACACGAACCAGGATTTTTCCGTGCCCCTCGACTTTTCGAAACTTCCGCCATACGTCTATCCGAGCGACAGCGCGGCAAAGGTTTCCGTCGAAGTCCAGACGCTTTCCCGCACATCGTTTGAAAACGTTCCCGTTCGCCTTATCGGCAAATACGACCGGTCGGAATATTCGCTCGAGCCGGCATTCGCAACGGTAGAAGTCTCGGGCGGCAAAGGCATCCTTTCAGAAATGAAGCGCGACTCGATTCTGCTCCTCATCGAATTCAACCGTTTCGCCATCGAAGATGTCGATAACCTCGAACCGACCGTCCGAATCAACAACGAAATCAAGAGCTTCCAGGTCCATCCCGAAAAATTCTACCTGAAAAAAAGGGAGCCTATCGACACGGTGGCAGCAGAGATTTTACAGGAAAACGCCGAGGCTCTAGAAAAGAAACCGGAGGAGACAAGATGATCTGGCTAGGCATTGAATCGAGCTGCGACGAAACGGCTTGCGCCATCCTGCGCGACGATCCTCTGGAAATCCTTTCGAATCCGCTCTACAGCCAAATCAAGGAACATGCGCTCTACGGCGGAGTGGTTCCCGAAGTCGCGGCGCGCGCCCATCTCGAAAAAATCACGACGATTTGCAACGAAGCGATAACCGAGGCGAAAATTTCCGTACGGGACATCGACGCGATAGCCTTTACCCGCGGACCGGGCCTCATGGGACCGCTTCTCGTCGGAGCGAGCTTTGCCCGCGGACTCGCCCGCGACCTGGGCATTCCCGCTTACGGCATCAACCATCTCGAAGGGCATCTCTCCGCGGCCTGGCTCACGGAACCCGATCTCGCGCCTCCCTACCTGACGCTCACCGTTTCGGGCGGGCACACGGAACTGGTTCTCGAAGAACCCGGATTCCGCTACACACTGCTCGGTCGCACGCGGGACGACGCTGCCGGCGAAGCCTTCGACAAAAGCGGGATTCTCATCGGGCTCAAATACCCGGCAGGCGCCACAATCGGAAAGCTAGCCAAGGGAAAAAACCGTCGCTTTCACGTTTTTCCGCGAGCGCTCAAAGGCGAAGACAACGGGGAATTTTCCTTCAGCGGGTTAAAGACGGCGGTCAGGCGCTATGTCGAATCCCATACGCCAGAATTTATCCAGGAAAACCTGGGCGACATCGCCGCATCGATTGAAGACGCCATCATCGACATTCTCGTTTCCAAGACCATCTGGGCCTTGAAAAAGACCGGGATGAAAACGCTTATCGTCGGCGGAGGCGTTTCCGCAAACGGGCTTCTCCGCGAACGGCTCAAGAATTATTGCGAAAGCCACGGCATTCGCCTGGCGTTTCCCTCTCCCTACAACAGCACCGACAACGGAGCGATGATCGCGGCGGCGGCCATTCGACGAGCCCGGGCAGGAATGCTCTCCGAAACATCGACCGACGTCAAGCCATGGATGCCTCTCGCCCTATGAATGTAAAAGCCCTGTTCCTCGCCTTGACGGTAGGCGTTTCTTCTCTGCTTGCGGCAAACGATCCGGTGATTTTCCGTCCGCAAAAAGCAGCCCGCATTTCGAATGTCGATACGACATCCGCCAATTCCATCCGCTTCGACGTGAGCATCTTTGGGGAAGGCGCGATAGGTTCCATGTTCATTTTGTGGGACGAAGTCGATCTTTCCGAAGAGGTCAAAGAACTTCTGACCAAGCATGAATTCCGTACAAACGAATTTTACATGCAGAATATCGACCGGGAACAATTCGAACAGGAGCGGATGCTGCAGCTGTTCGAAGACAAGAAACGCGAATATTTTAAAATTTTCCCTTCCGAAATCGAAAGGGAAAAAGAAGATCAAGAAAACGAATAACCGGTATTTTTACCCGCGTCCTCCCGAACTCGAACCGGTCTTCTTCGTTCCGCCGCTCACCTGTCCGCTTGTCGCATACGAGATTCCCGTCGCGCCAGCATCTTCCGTAAGCGTTCCGCTAAACGACCCGCCGACATAGAACGAATAGTTCGAGCTGTTCGGCACCATGAAAAGCCCTGCGCTCGCCGCCGTTCTCGAAGAAAGCTTAAACGCGGCGACGACATTTCCGCTCGCATCGGCAACCGTCACAAGGTCGCCCGCGCTCGCTCCGAGCGAAACGTAGCCGGAATATGTTCCCTGGATCTGGTTTCCGATGGACATGTCCGAAGTCCCGGCACCGACGAGGATTCCGCCCGAATAGACCAGTTTGTAGTTTCCGTCGCCGATATCGAGAATTCCGTTTCCGCCATCATTGGACTGTTGCACGAAAACGACGCCGCCGTTCATGTAGAAATCTCCGTTGGAATCTAATCCGTCGCCTTTCGCATATACCAAGTGCGTTCCGCCGTTTACATAGAGATATCCCACCTGCTCGTTTCCCGACGAAGCGTTCCAGCCGTCGTCCGTCGCATAGACGCTCGTATAACCGCCGTTCAAGTTGATGATATAACCTTCAAAACCTTCGTAACAATAGGTCACGAGGAACGTTCCGTTATTCACGTTGATGGTATCGTCTGCGTGGATGCCGTTCCGACCGGAGACTTCGAAATAGCCGCCTTCGATGTTTACGACATGGTTCGAATGGACCGCATCGCCTTCGGCCTTGATGGTAAAGTTTCCCGCATAGATGTTCACCGCGGAATCCGCCTTGATGCCTTTCACGCTCTGTCCATCATCCGACGAACTCGAAGAAGACCAGCCCCAGTTTCCGCCAGGTCCCGGACGCATTCCGCCACCGTTATCCGAAGATGTCGTATTCGCTTCGCCGCTGCCCGTGGTAATCGTAAAATTCGGTGTGCCGAGAGAGTCCGCGATGAACACGTAGTTCGAAGCCTGGATGCCGTCGTCCGCAACAGTAATGACAAATGTTCCGCCGAGAATCTTCACAAAGCCTTTCCCCTGCGCAAGCTTTTCCGCGTCTTCCTCGTCGGACTTGATCCCGTCGCCATAGCTCGACGTAAGCGCAAACGAACCGCCTTCGATTTCCACGGAACGCTTTCCCTTGAGCGCATTTTTCTTCGCCGAAACCGTAATCGCCGGAGAACCCTTGATTTTCAGGTCCTTCGTCGTGTGGATGCCGTTTCCGCAGACGCTCGTATCCGCACAGGCGCTGGTCACCGTCAGGCTTCCGCTTCCCTTGACTGTCACATCCTTTTTCGAATAGACGACACCGCCCGTCGTATCCGATTTCGCTTCACCGTCCGCATTCGTGTAATTCCAGACAAGCGTTCTCGTCGAAGCATCTTCGAGGAAGTTTTCCGATCCGTCGGTAAGCATGAGGAAAACCTTGTCCGCGCTTTGCACGTAAATAGCCGCATCGTTCGGGCTTTTCAGGTTCAAGCCATCCAGATACAGATAAACCTTCGCCGAAGTATCCGCTGCGACGACGATTTCAAAGTTCTCCGAAGAACCCATCAGGTTGTAATTTCCCGCACAGCGGATCCAGACAAGCGTTCCCGACGTATCGATGCACAGGTTGTCATTTCCGATCGAAAGTTTCGCCCCGTCAAAGATAAGCGTCGGGTCGTTGCCGTTCGACACAACCGAAGAGGAGCTGACAACGACCGTATTTTGGGAACTGCTCGATTCCGCAGACGAACTCGACGAAGCCGCATTCAGGTAATTTTTCGCGCAGCTCGCATCCGAAATATCATAATAGTAAGAGCCGTTCGCATCGCTATAGAAGTAGAAGTTTCCGACAACGGAAACCGGAGCGGAACTTTCTCCGCACACAGAAACATTTTCCGTCGAAGAGGAACTGCCGACAGCAAGCGTATCGGAAACAGAAGAAGTCCCGGAAGATGCGTACACGATAGTTCCGTCCGAAAGAACCGAATAAATCACCGAACCGGAAGCATCCATGCAATGCGTATTTCCCAGTCCGTCTTCATAAGCGGTATAATCTCCGCAGACATTTTCGCTTTCTCCCGAAGCGCCGCTAGACGAATCGCTTCCGCATCCAAAGAGCGAAAGAGCGGCAAAAGACGTTACCGCGACAAAGGAAGATGAAAAAGACCTTATCATACCTGTCTCCTTTTTCTTTCAAAAATATCCATTTGCCATTAAGGGATGCGCAAAAAAAGTAATCCGTTCGAAAACTTTTCCGGGGTGAAAAATCCCGACGAGGAGAATTCGGGAAGAATCGACCCGAAAAATTTTCTCCGAAAAGACAAGCCTTTTCCCACCCGCAATCCGCACCAAAAATCATTCTTGAGCTACATTTAAAAGACATGGTATTTGTCGTCCTGGAATATGCGTTTATCTTTCTTCTTGTCGTCACGGCGATTTTTTACGCCGCGTTCGAGATGCGCCTGTTCCATGCGCTGGGAAAAGTTCGCCTGGGAAATTCCATCCGAAGCCCGCTTCCGTCGGTCAGCATCCTCGTCTCGGCGAGAAACGAAGAGGCGAATATTTCGAAAACAATCGATTCGCTGATGAAGCAACGCTACAAGGGACGCTGGGACATCTGGATTGCCGACGACCGCTCCACGGACAGAACCCCACAGATACTTGCCGAATACGCAGAAAAATTTCCGGACAGAATCCACGTCGTCAGCATTACGGAACTCCCCGACGGGGAAAGCGCCAAGAAGAATGCCATCGCGAAACTCGTCGAAGCGTCCGAAGGCGAAATTCTTCTTCTCACCGATGCCGATTGCCAAGTCCTTCCGACCTGGATTCGCGCCATGATCCAGGAATTCGAACCGGGCATCGACTTTGTCGCGGGACACTCCTACATCGAACTTCCGAAAGGCCGTCCCAACTGGCTTTTGAACATGCAGGCCGTCGAAACGCTCGCCTACCGAATCGCGGGAACGGGGGCGCTCGCCATGGGAACGCCCATCACCAGCACGGGAAACAATCTCGCCTACAGACGCAGTTTTTTTGAAAATGTCCACGGCTTTGAAGGGGTTTCCAAAATCCAGAGCGGCGACGACGACCTTCTCTTGCAAAAGCTCGTCCGCGAAGCCCCGTGGAAAGCGCGCTACTC
>CAVKXR010000035.1:0-15991 GCA_963660275.1 Oscillospiraceae bacterium | reverse complement strand
CCTTCCTTCTCTAGAAAATCTACGTCATCGCGTACCGTTTCCGCAATGGGATAGCGCTGTTTCTTGTTGCGGTTAAAGAGTTCCGCCAAAAATCCAAGCGAAAAAAGCTGGACTCCCATCAAGAGCGAAAAACCGCCGACAACGATCAGCGGGCGCAGATGCAGCGCCCCGACCTGCAACCACTGCAAGCCGAAATAGCCGAAGACACCCATTCCGAACAGCAAAAAGACAAGCCCCAGGAATCCGAAAAAGTGGAGCGGCTTTGTCGCAAAGCGATTCAGGAAAAGCAGGGTGAGCAAATCCAGAAAACCCGAGACAAGCCTCGACACGCCATACTTGGACGCCCCGTGAATCCGGGCGCGATGGGCGACGGGCATTTCCGCGATTCTTGCACCCTGCCACTTCGCCATGACGGGAATAAAGCGGTGGAAATCCCCGTAGAGATTGATAAAGCGCACCACCGAGCTGCGGTAAAGCTTGATCCCGCAATTAAAGTCGTGCAGGCGTTTGCCGCAAATAATCGAAACGGTGATGTTGAAGAGCTTCGACGGCCACGTCTTATGCCACGGATCGTGCCGATGGACCTTCCAACCCGAAACCAGGTCGTATCCTTCATCGATAATCTTCATCATCTTCGGGATTTCGCGCGGATCGTCCTGCAAATCGCCGTCGAGCGTCGCAATCAGGTTTCCGCGGGACTTCGAAAAGCCTAGCGACAGGGCGTCCGCCTTGCCGCAGTTGAACTGGAAGCGGTATAGGCGAAGAAAATCGTATTTCGCGGAAAGTTCCAGAAGGACATTCCACGAACCGTCTCGGCTGCCGTCATCGATAACGATGACTTCGAACGACTTTCCCGTCGGAGCGATTGCGGCGACGATTTCCTCCATCAAGGGGGCGAGATTTTCCGCTTCGTCCTTGACGGGAATGACCAGACTCAAATCCATTGGCACATCCTAGATTTGTACAAATTATTTTCCCTGGGCGAGCGAATCCGCCTTGGCAGGTAGAACGGAATCCGGTACGACCGCTAGCGGCTTTTCCGGCATCGCTTCGACGCTCTGGCGATTCATTTCGAGCCGCATCCGTCCCTGTTCATCGTAAGCGGGAACATTTTCCAAACCGCGGTCCAGGTATTCAAGCGCGCGCTTCTTGTCCTTGAGGACGTCGAGGACAAAGGCTGCGGCCCAGTAAGAGCGCCACTCTTCCGGGAACTGGTAAATGCCGCGGTCCAGATAGCGGAGGGCAAAGTTCGTCATCTCGTCGAGTTTCCGCTTCTTCGAAACCGTGAGCGGCGTCCCGTCCGAAAGCATCGCCATCATTTCTTCGCGAATCTGGAAAGCGATTTGCAGATAGAGAGACGTGTAGCTCGAAAGGAGACGCGTGGTTTCGTCATCGACATAGGCAGTCCCGTCGCCAAGCCCGCGGAACTGGTAAACGCTGTCGATCAGGTAGGCGGTGCGTTCCAGGTCAAAGTCCTGGTTGTTCGCGCGGCGGTCCGTCGTATCGCCCTGCATCAGGTTGTAAATCATGCCTTCCTGGACCATGAACTTTTCAAGGCCCATGAAATTCGACTGCCCGACGGTCGTGGAGAAGTGGAGCGGACGATCGACATTGTTCATCGCCAGGTCGAGCACGAGCTTGTATTGCGTAAGCATCAGACCGGCATGGGTCTTCGCCTGCCATTCCTTGAACGCGGAATAGACCTGGTACATCACCTTGTATTGCTTGAGCTTCAACGTATCGACATTCGGAAGAGCCTTGCCTGTCGAATCCGTCATATCGGCGATTCGGGACTGGAGAGCTGGAATCGCCCGGTCGGCGCGGGCTATCCACGTCTGCGTGTAATGTTCCGGGTTGCGCTCGTTCAAGTCGCCAATCGCCATCGACTTTTCAATGCCTTCCGCATTGTAGCTGAGCTTCAGAATCGGTTCCTGGGTAAGCATCTGCTTGATATACCAGTCCGTGTTGCCGAGAGAAAGGTTCACCACGCGAACATCCTTCCGGACTCCAGCGACCTGCTGCGCAAACCAGAGCGGGAACGTATCGTTGTCGCCGTTCGTAAAGAGAATCGCATTCGGACGACAGCTCATCAACAGATTGTAGGCGTAATCCCACGGGACCCAAAGCCCGGAGCGGTCATGCGAACTGTAATTGGAAACGCAGGGAATCACCGAGCAGACGACGAGGAAAGCCGCCGCAACCGGAAGAGCGAAAGCCGCTGCCTTGACGGCGAGCAGATAGACCAAGATTCCGATGCCGACGCCAAAGATAAGGCTCATGAAGATATAGGCCGGCGTGTAGAAGTAGTCACGTTCGCGGACCTCGATATGCACCGCTTCGGGGAACGGCGCCCGACGCCCGACCTTTGCATAGGCGTTTTCAATCTTTTTCCAGTTCTGCCAGATAGGCGAACTTTCCAGGTCGCGGAGCTTCTGTTCCGCGGCGGCGATCTGCGAGGCATCCGCCTGGCGATAGCGGAGCGTGTTCAGCACGAGCTTCGCATGTTCGATATTCTGTCTCGCATCGAGAAGCGCGTTCGCATCCGGGATTGCAGGGATTTCGACACCCATCTGCACCAGGTTTGCCGCATTCGCCTCCATCGAACTTCTCCAGTATTTATAGTCGCGGGCGGAATCCATGCGCATGCCGTCGGCGAAATTGACGTAGAAAAGAAGCCCGAACGAACAAAGCCCGTAGAGGATTCCCATATAGACGCCGAGCTTCTTGCTTCTGCGATAAGCGAAGACGCACACGGCGACGACCGCCCCGTTAAAGAGCAGGAACCAGATAAGCTGTGCGGGAACGTTGTCCCCCATCGCCTGCATCTGCGTCGGGAAATAGATGCCGAAGCGTTTCAGCGGGGCGTTTTCCATCGGATCGAAGACATACGTTCCGCCCGAATAGTTCAGCCCGCCGACCTTGAACGGCAAATACTGCGCAATCTGGTAACCGCCATAGCCCATATTCGGGAACGACAGGAACTGGTGCGCGGTCTGGGCACGACGGTGCATCGCCCGGAGAAGCATGCTTTCCGAACCGTACTGCTTGCGCTCCACAAAATCGTTAAACGACTTCCAGTTTTCCGAATCGAAAAGGTTGCCGAGCTGCAGATTTCCCTGGTCATCCCGGAAGTTGATTTCCGGATCGTTCTCGTCAATCGCCGGGTTCAGTTCCGAGCGAATTGGCAAGTAGAGGTGGGAACTGTAGCCGAGAAGCGCGACAAGGGCAAAGGCGAGCGAAAGCCGGATGCTCCGATTGAATTCCGGCGAGCCGACCTTGATGAGGGCCAAAGCGCCGAGCACAATCGCCGTCACAAGCGCGATAGCGATAAAACTGGAAACCATATAAATCACGGAACAGAGAAGCGTTCCCGTAATCCAGATGGGCATCCGGGAAAGAATCTTTTTGGGTTCCGCCATGAGCAAGAGCACAAAGACAGCCGGAACCGTGAGAAGCGTATAGAGATGCGCCCCGACACCGATAAACGCGATATAGCAGATAAAGACCAGAATGCGGTTTCCCCACGCATCGTCCTTGTGGTCAAGCCACTTGAGAGCGAGATACGAAACGAGCATGACGATAAACATCGCAAAGCCATAGACTTCCGCTTCGACGGCGCTAAACCAGAAAGTGTCGCTGAACGTGAGAAGGAATCCGGCGGAAAGCGCCGCGGTGAACAGCACCAGTTTCCGAAATCCCGCAGAAACCTTTTCCGCAAGCTTGTCGGTCGAAAGGATTTTCGCCAAAAAGTCCCAGGCGAAAAGCGAGGTGATGAAAACGGTCAGGGCGGAACACACGACCGAGATGTAGTTCACCCGCTTCGCAATTTCCTCGACAAACGGCAAAAGGAGGATCACGGTCCGGGAAAGCAGCACAAAGAACGGCGTTCCAGGCGGATGCGGAATTCCCAGGATGTTTGCGCAGGCGATAAACTCGCCGCAATCCCAGAAGCTCACCGTCGGCGCCATCGTCGAAACATAGACGACAAAGGCGACCAGCGCAGCCAGGCCCGCGGTCAAAAATTTCAACGTCTTTTCGGAAATGTTCTTCACTTCTTTTCCTCCGGTTTATCGCTAGAGACGAGCATTCCCTTGCTCCGAGCGAACTGGTTTAAAATTCCATTGACGAAACGGTACGAATTTTCCGTACTGTACTTGTTCGCGATCTGGACGGCTTCCTCGATCGCCACCTTGACCGGAATTTCCGATTCATACTGGATTTCCGTCAGGCCGATGTACAAAATAATCCGGTCGAGAGTAGCCAAGCGGTCTAAGTCCCAGCCGTTAGCCCGCTCCGAGATAATTGCGTCTAATTCCGAGCGGTGCTCCTGGATCAGGTCGATAAGCGACATCCCGTAGCGTTTCATCTCGGCGGGAAGCTCCCGCTTGCTCGCTTCGCGGATGCTCGCGAGGATTCCTTCGACGCACTTGCCGACAGGCTGCCCGGTGATTTCCATCGCATAGAAAAGCTGCATGGCAAAAACCCGAGCGGACCTCCTGCTCACGGAATTCTTCTTCATGCGAGCTCCTTGTAGAGATTCACCATTTGCACAGCGCTTTCCGCACAGTCCGCGCCCTTGTTTCCGCCCTTTAAACCGGAGCGGCTCATCGCCTGGTCAACCGTATCCGTCGTCAGCACGCCAAAGAGGATCGGGACCTTTCCTTTTGCGGCAAGAGCGGCAGTCCCGCTTGTCACAGCGTTCACGACACAGTCAAAATGCGGAGTTTCCCCGCGGATAACCGCACCGAGAACAATCACCGCATCGAACCTTTCCATATCGACAAAACGCCCCGCGACACCGGGAAGTTCAAAGGCCCCCGGAACATGGGCGACCGAAATGTCTTTCGGGTTCACGCCCAAAGCACAGAGCTTCGAAACGGCTCCCGAAAGAAGTCCCGACGTAACCGTCTCGTTGAAATCCGCAACCGCGATAGCGATGCGCATTCCCTTGCCGTCGAGGCTTGTCCGATAAGTATTCACATCAACCATAAAAATCCTTAATTGTCCAAATTATGCAGGATATGTCCCATCTTGTCTTTTTTTGTCTGCAGATAGAAACGGTCCTCCGGGGTCGGCGGAATTTCTATCGGAACGCGTTCCACGATTTCGAGGCCGTAGCCTTCGATTCCCGTCACCTTGGCGGGATTGTTCGTGAGAAGCTTCATCTGCCGGACGCCCAAATCCTTCAGGATTTGCGCCCCGATGCCATATTCGCGAAGGTCGGGTTTAAAACCGAGCTTGCGGTTCGCTTCCACCGTATCGAAACCCTGTTCCTGGAGTTCGTAAGCCCGCAACTTGTTGCAAAGCCCGATTCCGCGACCTTCCTGGTTCCGCATATACAGCAAGACGCCTCCGTGTTCGCCGATAAAGCGCATGGAACTTTCGAGCTGGGCTCCGCAGTCGCAGCGTTTCGATCCGAAGACATCGCCTGTGAGGCATTCGCTGTGCACGCGGACATAGACAGGCTTCGAAAAATCCGGATTTCCGGCAACCCAGGCGATATGCTCCGAGCCATCCGTCTTGCTCCGGTAACCGTAAGCCCGGAAGTCGCCGAATTTCGTCGGGACAAAGGGTGCCGCAATGCGTTCCACAAAGGATTCCGTGCGAAGGCGATAGGCAATCAGATCCCGGATGGAAATGATTTTCAATCCGAATTTCTGAGCGACCTTCTGCAGTTCGGGCATCCGCGCCATCGAGCCGTCTTCGTTCATGATTTCGATCAGGGCAGCCGCCGGTCGAAGCCCGGCAAGCTTTGCCAAATCAACAGCCGCTTCCGTGTGACCGGCCCTGCGAAGCACGCCTTCCTCCTGCGCATACAGGGGAGAAATGTGTCCGGGTCTTCCGAAGTCCCCAGCCTTGGACGCCGGGTCGGCAAGCGCTAAGATGGTCGCTGCGCGGTCGTGCGCCGAAACGCCTGTCGTGCAGCCTTCGATCTTATCGACCATAATCGTGAACGGCGTTCCGAGCATGGACGTGTTGTCTTCCGTCTGGCGGGTAAGGCCCAGTTCGCGACAACGCTTTTGGGGGAGCGGAGCGCACAGGACTCCGCGGCCCTCGTGAAGCATGAAGTTCACCTTTTCGGGAGAAATCTTCTCCGCCGCGATGATGAAATCTCCTTCGTTTTCACGGTCTTCGTCATCGACGACGATCAGGAACTTGCCGTTCCTAAAATCTTCGATAGCCTCTTCAATCGTGTTCAGCACGGTCCATTTCCTTGAGATGGTTTTCGATGTACTTGCCAATCATATCGACTTCGACGTTTACGACCGTACCGGGTTTCCAGTTCCGCAGGTTGGTCCGTGCGAGCGTTTCCGGGATGATGCAGACCCGGAGCGAACCTTCGAACCTTTCCGCAACGGTCAGGCTGATGCCGTTTAACGCGACAGAACCGCGCCGGATGACATACCTGCGCAGGTCGGGCGGCAATTCCAAATCCACTTCCACGCCTGTCTCCCGGGCATTCACGGCGAGAACTTTCACCGTCGTATCGACATGTCCCATGACAAAATGCCCGCCCATCAGGGAATCCGCACGGCAAGGCTTTTCCAGATTCACCAGAGCTCCGACAAGAGCTTTTCTGAAAGACGTATTTTCAACCGTCTGGTGCATGATGCAAAAAGTCGCCTCGTCCGGCGTACAAACTTCGATGGAAAGGCACACGCCGTCATTCGCAATGCTGTCGCCCGGCTTTGAATCCTTGAAGAATCCCGGAGAGCGAAGGCGCATCGTCAAGGCGTCGCCTCTCGGTTCAAGCGAGAGAATTTCGCCGGTGGCTTGAATGATTCCTGTAAACATACGGCACAAAGATAGAAAAATAGGAAAAGCCTAAAAACGGACAACGCTTCCCAACCGGGCTTTTTCCTGCAAGGCGGACGCGGCGAAAATTTCCGGATGGTCATTCGGAAGGCGGATGTAGCGGTAAAAATAAGACCCAAAAGAGAAATACGCTCCAAACCGCTCCCATTCGAAGTTCGCCCGGAGATCGGCAAATCCCTGGAGCATCTGGCGATTCCACGAAACGCTATGTTCCGCATCCCGAAGCCACCTGTCCTTTTGCGGGCAATACGAGAAGAAAAGGCTTCCCCGAAAATCGAGCGAGAAAAGCTTCGAGAAGCGATATTCCAGAAAAGCGCGAATTTCCGGTCCTAACTTGGAGCGCCTGCCGAGATAATATCTTTCCGAAACGGAATCCGGCAAAACACCCGCGTCGGCGTCCCACGGAAACGGTTCGCCGTTTTCAAAGTCACCTCGCAGCGGATATTTAAAATAAGCGGAAACCGAAGTATCGCCGTCAAAGCGTCCCGAAAGGGCAAGTTCCCCGGAAAATCCTCTTTCCCGCTGGATTTCGAAAAAGCTTCCCGCCGAAAGGCGAACCCTTGCGAGGCTAGTCCCGTAAAAATCGCCACGGAATCCCGCCCGAAAATCTCCGTTCCGGTAAAACGCGCGCCTTCCCCAGAGCGAAGCGAAGACCGTGCCCTTGTCGCGCGACGAAAAAAGAAGTCCCGTTTCAAGCGAAACGGCGAACCTGTCGCCAGAAAGCGAATACTCGACGCTCGGCGAAAGCTCCACACGAGTAGTATCGAAAGCCGTATTCGGTTCATGGAAAAACGCATCCGAAGCGAAAAGAACCGCAAAGCGGTGAGAAAGTTCCCCTTGCGGAATGAGAAGTTCCGCGCCGAGCCGCAAACCGCCTTCGCCAAAGAACTCGTGCGTTCCCAAGGAATCCCCGAGTTCATCGTAACGGCTTCCGCTCGCTTCCACGTTTACCCAAAAGGAAAATTCCCTTTCGTCCCCACCGGAATCCCGATCGATTTGAAGCGCATCGTAGTATTCGGCAAGGATTTCCTGAATTTCCGCGTTGTAATTTCCCGGATAGGAATTCGCCATTTCGAACAGATGGATGGCGGTCGCCACATCGCCCGAGCCTTCCGCGTCAAGCGCCTTTTCGTAGAGGGAATCCTGCGGCGTCGCAAGCGCAAGCTCCAGCCCGAACAGGACACAGAAAAAGAGGAGACTCTTGGCGTTCCGGGAAGGCATCCGTCAAAATTTCGGTTCGCCGAACTCCGGCGGAGGCATTCCGCGGTCCGGCTCCTTCATCTGTCTATCGTCCGGCATCTGATGCCTTCCGTCAAACGCACGCGGAAAAGTTTCCATTTTTCGGGATTCGGCGCTCTTTCGGGAACTTTCGCCCCCTTTTTTGGAAAGCTCGTCGCGAACGGAAGCCTTCTCCCGAGAAGAACTTTCGCGCAACCGGGAAAGAATCCGCTCCCTCGCCTCCCTGCGCTCGGCACGCTTGGCGTCTAGCGATGGATTTTCAGAACGGGAAGACCGCTCCACGGAAACAGCTTCCTCGGCTGGTCCCGTAAGCTGCGATTCGGGCATCGCTTCGGCGTTTGCAGCGCCATAAAGCGCCACGACAAAAAGAGCGGATAGGAAAATTTTCTGATTTTTCATACCAACTTGTTTTGCAAAAACCGTGCCAAGCCTTTTCCAGGAAAAATAGAAAACATTTTTCCGCCTAGAAAGCCGCCCGCGTCTTGTAATCCTCTTTCCTCATCCCCAGGCGTTCCATCATTTCGCGGAGCACCTTGCGGTCAATTCCCAAAATCGTCGAAGCGAGCGTCAGGTTTCCGCCCGCATCGCGAAGGGCCGAATCGATGACAGCCCTGTCCGAAATTTCACGCGATTCCTTGAGAGTCCGCGGAGACTCCTTGACGCTTTCGCGAAGGACGTCGAGTTCCAGATCCTTTGGCAGAATGACAAAACCGTTTGCATTGGCAAGCGCGCGCTGCACCTTGTTTTCGAGTTCCCGGACATTTCCCGGAAACGGGTAGGCAAGCAGAGCCTTTTCCGCCGCGCGGGACAGATGGAACTTTCCAAGTCCGTATTCGGCGGCGTAGCGTTTCATAAACTCTTCCGCTAAAAGCAGAACATCCTGTCCGCGGTCGCGAAGCGGCGGAATTTCAAGCGACATCACCTGGACGCGGTAATACAAATCCTCCCGGAAGCGATGCTCCTTGACCGCCTTTTCCAAATCCACATGGGTTGCGGAAATGATGCGAACGTTCACCGGAATTTCCCGATTGTCCCCGACCCGCGTAATGTGACGCTCCTGCAGGACGCGCAAAAGTTTCACCTGCATGTTCAGCGGAAGTTCGCCTATCTCGTCGAGGAAAAGCGTTCCCCCTTCCGCTTCCTCGAAGACGCCTTTCCGCGTATCGATCGCCCCCGTAAACGATCCCTTCACATGGCCAAAAAGAATCGATTCGATGAGGTTTTCGGGAATCGCTCCGCAGTTAATCGCGATAAAAGGCTTGTCCGCCCGCGGGCTTCTCGAATGGAGCCATCTCGCAAGAACCTCCTTGCCAGTTCCCGTTTCGCCCCGAATCATCAGCGGCGCAGGAAGCGCAATAAACTTTTCGGCAGAAGCAATCGTCTTCGCCATCGCCTGCGACGCATAGAGCAGCGAACCCTTGCGAACGACTCCGCGCAATTCGTCAAGCGATTCCTTGTCCGTCTTTCGGCGGTATGCGGAAGTCGCAATCTTTTCCAAAACGCAGACGAACTTGTCGAAAAGCTTCTTATCGTTTTCGTCAAAGGATTCCTTGCGGGATTCCCGCTGCAAATACAGAAATCCCGAAACGATTTCCGAAGCGGGCGTCCGAAACGGCGCGACAAGGATGCTAGTCAGGTTGTTCCGCGTAATCGACTTGGAAACATTTACGTTTTCATCATCCGCCAAGTTCCAGAGAACGGCGCACTTTTCCTCGCGGGCACGCTTCACCGCGCTAAAGGAAATGGCGACCGCGGACGGGTAGGCGAAACGAAACGGCGCATCGGCGAGTTCCGCGGGAATTTCAAGTACCGCCGAATCCGCATCGAGAACCTGGCACGCCACTTTCGCAATCGTAGGCAAAAGTTCCTCGGGCATCGACTCGTCCAGCAACTGGGAAAGCATATCCAAAAGTTCGGACGCGGCAAGCATCGATTCAAGCGTCACGCATTCTCCTTTTCCGCTAGTAGGCGGAAGTATCCGAATCCACCATGATTCCCCGAATATCGGAAGCCGAACTTTCGCGAAGAGGTTCTTCGTCCATCACGCGGCGCGAGCGTTCCAGCATGGAGTTTCCGACCGTCTCGACATCCGCATCTCGGGATTTTTCCTTTCCAATATAAACGAAGAAAAAGATTCCGCCGAGAAGAACAAGGACCGCTAAAAAAATTTTTAGGGGAAAACGACGCGTTTTGGAACTTTTCGTTCCGAAAAAAGGTTCCTCGCCCGAAGTTGCCCAACGTTCCTCGGGAGACATCGCGATTTTCGTTTCGCGTTCCCGAATCCGCTCTTCCAGTTCGCCGGCCCATTGTGCATCCCGCGAACTTTCACTGTGAGAGCCTTCATCCAAAAGCCTTTCCGCGATTTCGAGACGCTCGTCGAGTTCGTCGAAATCTTCACACCGAGCCGTCGGATATCTCCGAAGCGTTCCCGCCCACACATCCCGAAGAGCCGAGAGTTCCCCCGGATTCAGCACGCCCCGACCATATAAAATCGCCGTCACGTCCAAGGAATCCACCCGAAACACGGAAGCTTCGATTCCTTCGAGCGTTTCGCCGCCAAAGAGAGGTTCGCCCGAAATCCAGAAATACAGCAACGCGCCGAGGCTGAAAATTTCGCTTTGGACAGTCGCCGTCGATCCTTCAAAGCGTTCCGGGGCGGCAAAGCGCGGAGCGCCAAGCCCGTCAATCCCAAAATCGACAAGGACAGGCTTTCCCTCCGCGGAAACAAGGATGTTTTCCGGATTCAAATCACCGTGAAAGACGCCCAGCCCGACCATTTGCGAAAGCGTTTCCAGGACTAGGCGCAAGAGCCTGATGGCCATTTTCGGAGGCATCGGGGAAACCGCCGCACTCGAAACTCCCCGGACATATTCCGAAACGGAAAAATGCCGACCGCCGAGCGTTCCCGTTCCAAGCAAGCGGGCCGTTCCGGGAATTTTTCCGCCAAAGGCGAGCGTTTTTTCAGGAGCGGGAACTTTACCGTCCGCATAGACTTTCAGCGCAACCGGATTTTTTCCATCGAGCAAAGCCTTATAGACAGCCGCCTCACCGCCGCTTTGCACTTTGCGAATATCCGACAGGCGAAGCGAAAGATCCGTCACCGAGACTTTCCTTCCTTGGCAAGCCTAACATTCAGGCTGTCTTCCGCTACCCTTGTCCAAAATTCCAGGTGGTGATTTTCCGGGAAACGGAGTGAGCCTACCGACCAGATATCCCAAGCGTCTTCGACATTTCCCGCTTCCCAGTACAGGTTTCCCAGGTTGGAATAGGCCGGCGAAAAATCCGGGTTTTCGGAAATAATCCAAGTGAAAATTTTTTTTGCACCTTCCGCATCGCCCGACCCCTGGAGAGCGAGAGCCTTCAGATTCCAGCTGAAATAGTTCGTGCTGTCAAGCGCAAGCGATTCGTTCAAAATGCCGAGGATCTTGGCCTGGGGATTTTCGAGCGTCCTTGCGCGGGCAAGATAGAAAAGCGCAGACGAATACATTTTTTTCGCCACCGAGCTGTCGATATTCGAAAGGATGCGAAACTCCGTCAAGGTCCGCATCCAGAGCTTCACCGAATGGTTCCCGACCTTTTCCGCGGCTTCCGCCTTTCCGAACAGGGAAAGCGCCATGCCATAGCGGGCGTCCCGATTCGCCGGATTTTCATCCAAGGCTTCCGAAAACTTCCGGGCGGCACGGTCAAAATCCCCGACGCGAAGAGCCTCGTTTCCGAGTTCAAGCGAAGAGCGGCAACCTGCGACAGACAAGGCGCAAAAAAGCAGCAGAAAACGCAATTTTTTTCTCTTGACCAAAAAGCCCATAAAAACCGGATTCAGGCGTCTCCACAAAAAACAGCCGAGAGAAGCGCTCTTTCTAAATTTAATATATTTGAGGCGAAACTTTTCAACGGAGTGAAAAATGTCCAAGGTCCTGATTATCGGTGCCGGCGGTGTTTCGAACGTTGTCGTCCGCAAGTGCGCTGAAAACTCGAAAGTCTATTCCGAAATCCTTCTCGCCAGCCGGACAAAATCCAAGTGCGACGCAATCGCTAAAGACATTCCGAACATTCCCATCCACACGGCAAAAGTCGATGCCGACAAGGCTACGGAAGTCGCTGCGCTCATCCGCGATTTCAAGCCGGAACTAGTCATCAACGTGGCACTTCCCTACCAGGACCTTCCCATCATGGACGCATGCCTCGCCGAGGGTGTGGACTACATCGACGCGGCAAACTACGAGCCGAAGGACAAGGCGCATTTCGAATATTCCTGGCAGTGGGCCTACCACGACCGTTTTAAGAAAGCAGGCATCATGGCGCTGCTCGGTTCCGGATTCGACCCAGGCGTTTCCAACGTCTATACCGCTTACGGCAAGAAGCATTACTTCGACAAAATAGACACGCTCGACATCGTCGATTGCAACGCCGGAAATCACGGACAGGCGTTCGCCACGAACTTCAATCCGGAAATCAACATCCGCGAAATCACCCAGAAGGGCAAGTTCTACCGAGACGGAAAATTTTACGAAATCCCGCCGATGTCCGAACACAAGCCGATCGACTACCCGCAAGTCGGGCCGCGCGAAAGCTACCTCCTCTGGCACGAGGAACTCGAATCGCTCGTCAAGTTCATCCCCGAAATCCGGGAAGCCCGCTTCTGGATGACTTTCGGCGAAGAATATCTGACGCATCTGCGCGTTCTCGAAGACGTGGGAATGACGCGCATCGATCCGGTCGATTTCAAGGGACAAAAAATCATCCCGCTCGAATTTCTCAAGGCGCTTCTGCCCGAACCGGGAACTCTCGGTGAAAATTACACGGGCAAGACATGCATCGGATGCCAGCTCACCGGGACAAAGGACGGCAAGCCGCAGACCTACTTTATCTACAATGTCTGCGACCATGCGAAATGCTTCCAGGAAGTCAAGGCGCAAGCCGTCAGCTACACGACAGGCGTTCCCGTGATGCTCGGCGGTGCGATGATTCTTACCGGCAAATGGAAAGATGCAGGCGTCTTCAACATGGAACAGTTCGACCCCGATCCGTTCATGGCGGAAATCGGCAAGTGGGGGCTTCCCTTCCACGAGATCTTCGGGCAGAAGCTGGTCTAAGATGTTCAACCTGGCAAAAGCCAAGGAAGTGGGAACCTACCGGGAATTCAAGCGAACTTCATCCTTTGAAAAATACGTTCGCTTCGAATCCGGGACGCTTCTGAACCTAGCGAGCAACGACTACCTGGGAATCGCTACCAACCGGAACCTTCGCGACGAGTTTCTGAAAACAGTTTCCGAATCCGACTTTTTTTTCGGATCGGGCGCAAGCCGCTTGGTCTATAATTCGAGCGAAGCCTTCTTTAATCTGGAAAGTTGGTTCGAAGAGCGGTTCCACAAGAAAGCGTTGCTGTTCAATTCAGGCTACGCAGCAAACCTCGGAACGATTTCCTCTCTCGCCGATTCCCACACGCTTTTCATTGCTGATAAATTAATCCATGCGAGCATGATCGATGCCCTGAAACTTTCCCAGGCAAACTTCAGACGCTATCCCCACGGCGACATGGACACTCTCGAAAGCCTGCTCGAAAAATTCCACGGCGAATTCAAGCGGATAATCGTCCTCACCGAAGCCGTTTTCAGCATGGACGGTGACGAAGCGGACCTGGAAAAACTGGTCGCTCTCAAGAAAAATTACAGCAATGTCAAGCTCTATGTCGATGAAGCGCATTCCTTCTTTGCGTTACACGAACTCGGGCTTTGCCAGGCAAGAGCCGTTGACCGAAACATCGACTACATCCTCGTCACGCTCAGCAAGGCTCTCGGCGGAAGCGGAGCCATTCTGCTATCGGATGAAGAAACGCATGAGATCTTGGTAAATTCCGCGCGAAGCCTCATCTTCTCGACCGCAATGCCTAGCATCGATGTCGCCTGGACGAACTTCATCCTCTCCCAAGACTTTTCCGCCCAGAGAAAGAACCTCCAGGAAGCCGTTGATTTTTTAGATCTCGGCAAAACGCAAATCTGCCCGTTCATCGTCGGAGAAAACGAAAAAACGGTCGCCCTATCCGAAAAGCTCCGCGAAGCCGGTTACTTTGTCGCGGCTATCCGCCCGCCGACCGTCCCGCAAGGCACAGCGCGTCTCCGCATCAGCCTCCGCGGCGACATTCTCCCTTCCGAACTTGAACGCCTCAAGGAAATCCTCGATGCTTATCCAGACAATCGTCCGTCATAACGATACGCGTCCGCTCGTCCTCTTTTTCCTGGGATACGCTTTCACACCGGAATCCGTTGCGCATCTTTCCGCAGGCCTTTATGACCTGAGCGTCATCTATGATTACCGAAATTTCGACTTCGACAAACGCTTCCTGAAAGACCGGAAAATTTTTCTCATCGCCCATTCGATGGGCGTCTGGGCGGCAAACAGGGTTCTGAAAGGCGTTTCGCTAGAACAGGCGGTTGCCATAAACGGTACGCCGTTTGGCATACACGAGAAATTCGGCATTTCGCCGGAAGCATTCAAGCGGACAATCGATCGGTTTGATTTTGAACTGTTCAAGAAATGGTGCTTCCTTTCGGACGCGTCCAAGGTAAATTTTTCGTTTGCGGAAAATCCAAAGGAAGAACTTTGCATGCTCTACAAAGCTTCCGCGGAACCCGTCGAGCAAAATGTCGCCTGGACCAAAGCGATCGTTTCGAAAAAGGACCTGGTGTTTCCGCCCAAGGCTAGCGAATGTTTCAAGTGCCCCGTCAAGCCTATCTCCGCACCGCACTATCCTTTCTTCAAGTTCCGCTCCGTGGAGGAAATCCTTGCATTTTGAACGGGCAAAGCGTTACGACGAATTTGCAGTCGCCCAGAAATGCGCCGCCGAAAAGCTCGCTGCGCTACTCGGAAAGCACGCCCAAAATTTTCGGAACGCCTATGAAATCGGATGCGGTTCGGGAATTTTCACGAAGAAGCTTCTCGCAAACTTTAGCGTCGAACGGATTACCCTCAACGACCTCTACCGGGCGCTTCCCATGGAAAGCCTTCCGGCCCAAATCGGCGACATCCGCACGCTCGAAATTCCCGAAAATCTCGATCTAATCGCATCGAGTTCCGTTCTGCAATGGATCGATGACTTTGACGCGCTGCTGCAAAAAATCGAAAAAGCCCTTCTCCCCGGCGGAATCCTCGCCTTTGCGATGTTCAGCGAAGGAACACTCCGCGAGCTTTCCTCGTTTACCGGCCAGGGGCTTCCCTATCTTTCGGACGAAAGAATCGAAGATCTGGTGTCCAGACATTTTGACGTTCTCGAATCCGCTCCGGACCTTTGCCCAGTTTCCTTTTTGACGCTGCACGATCTGCTCGATAGCCTCAAGCAGACCGGCGTGAACAATCTGGGTGGAACCTTCCGGCTCACCAAGAATTCGCTCAAGCAAATGGAAGCGCACTTCGCCGGCAAATACACGCTCACCTACCGCTTCCAGACAATCGTCGCGAAGAAGCGGGATTCAGATTAGAACCGCAGACGTCTAGACTCTTAGGGATGCGCTAAGCGGGATATGGGAATAGGGATTAGTCCGCGAACATCTAAATTTTTGGGACAAGTTAAGCGGGACATGGGATGCGGCATTTCTAAGCGAACCGTTTCCGCATACTGTCATTCCCCATGTCATTCCCGTGCTCCGACACGGGAATCTCGAGATTATCGGGTCAAGCCCGATAATGACAGGTTAGCGAGCTTGTCGAGCGAAGCGACATAGCCGAATCCATACATAACAAAAGCGTGGCCTTGGGGGTGGTTGCAAGGAAGGGGGACCTTGGCCTTTCGCCAAAAGGAAAAAGCTCGCTCTGACGTCCCGTTTCCCTTCAAGCAACAGAATCCTGTTTCCTGATTTCTTTCAACTCACAACGATCAACTAAGATTTTAATTCTATATTCCGGCTAGTCCTTGACGCAGCGGATGGAGAGTGCATAAGCA